>DATIEU010000185.1:0-38208 GCA_035455565.1 Steroidobacteraceae bacterium
CCCCGCGCGGTGCGGGTCTCGTGAGACCGGCAGTGCGAACGTTCGTCATCTGGCGGGATTATATCAGGTCTGCGCTGCCCTGAGGTAGAATGACCGCCATGAGCAAGCTAAGCGTGAAGAACCTGAACTTTTTCTACGGCCCCAAGCAGGTGCTGTACAACGTGTCGATGGAGATTGCCGAGCATGAGATCACGGCCCTGATCGGGCCGTCGGGCTGCGGCAAGTCGACCTTCCTGCGCTGCCTCAACCGCATGAACGACACTATCCCCATCGCCCGCGTCAGCGGCAAAATCACGCTCGACGACGAGGATATCTACGATCCCAGGATCGACGTCGTCGAACTGCGGGCGCGGGTGGGCATGGTGTTCCAGAAGCCCAATCCGTTTCCGAAGTCGATCTACGAGAACGTCGCCTACGGTCCCCGCATCCATGGCCTCGCCGCCGATCGCGTCGAGCTCGACGAAATCGCGCAGACTAGCCTGCAGCGCGCGGGTTTGTGGGACGAAGTCAAGGATCGGCTGGCCCACCCGGGCACGAGCCTGTCAGGCGGCCAGCAGCAGCGCCTCTGCATCGCGCGCACCATCGCGGTCAATCCCGAGGTGATCCTCATGGACGAGCCGTGCTCGGCGCTCGATCCGATCGCCACGGCACGCATCGAGGACCTGATCGACGAACTGCGACAGAGCTATGCGATCTGCATCGTCACCCACTCGATGCAACAGGCGGCACGCGTCTCGCAGCGCACCGCGTACTTCCATCTCGGCGACCTCATCGAGGTCGGCGAGACGGATCGCATCTTCACCAATCCCCGTCACAAGCTGACCGAGGATTACATCACCGGCCGGTTTGGCTGAGGGCGGCGTGGGCGAACTCACCGAAGGTCACACCGTTAAGGGCTACGACGTCGATCTCGCGGGCTTGAGGCTCAAGCTCCTCGAGATGGGCGGCCTGGTGCTCGAGCAGGTGCAGAGTGCGGTCACCGCGCTCGCCAAGACGGATGAAGGGGCGGCGCGCGCGGTGCTCGAGCGCGAGGAAGAGGTCAATCGCTACGACCTCGCTATCGACGACGACAGCATCACGCTCATCGCACGCCGCCAGCCCATGGGGAGCGACCTGCGCGCCATCATTTCGATCGCACGGGTGATCACCGATCTCGAACGCGTCGGCGACGAAGCGAAGAAAATCGCGCACATCGTGCTGAGCGCCAAGGCCCTGGACATGCGTAGCGCGCGGCTGACGGCCCAGCTCACGCGCGATGCGCGGCACATGGCGCGCTTTGCCTGCGGCATGCTGCGCGATGCGCTCGACGCCTTCGACCGCATGGAGGCCACGCGCGCAGTCGAAGTCGCGCGCCGCGACGCCGAGCTCAACGCGGAATTCCAGGGCGCCGTGCGCCGGCTCGTCACCCGGGTGATGGAGGATCCGCGCCGGCTGGCGTCGGTGCTGGATGCCATGACGGTGCTCAAGGCGCTCGAGCACGTGGGCGATCATGCCAAGAACATCGCGCGTCACGTGCTGTACCTGGTCGAGGGACGCGACGTGCGCCACGAGGACACCGCGGTCCTGATGGCGATTGAACCGGAGAAGCCCGACCGCCAGCACGGCGTGGGCGGCTGACGCGTCAGCCCTCGACCAATCTCAGCAGCTCGTTGATCGACGTCTTGGCGCGCGTCTTCGCGTCGACCCTTTTCACGATCACGGCGCAGGCGAGGCTGTAGCTGCCGTCCGCCGAAGGCAGAGTCCCCGGAACCACCACCGAACCGGCGGGCACGCGTCCATAGCTCGTCTGCTGGGTCGTGCGATCGTAGATGCGGGTGCTCTGGCCGATGAACACGCCCATCGAGATGACGCAGCCCGTCTCGACGATCACGCCTTCGACGATTTCCGAGCGCGCGCCGATGAAGCAGTCGTCTTCGATGATGGTGGGGGTGGCCTGCATCGGTTCCAGCACGCCGCCGATGCCGACGCCGCCCGAAAGATGGACGTTCCGGCCGACTTGCGCGCAGGAGCCGACCGTCGCCCAGGTGTCGACCATGGTGCCGGAGTCAATGTAGGCACCGATGTTGACGTAGCTCGGCATGAGCACCACGTTCGGGGCGACGAAAGCGCCCCGGCGCACGACCGCAGGTGGCACCACGCGCACGCCCGATTCGCGGAACGCATGCGCTTCCCAATCCGGATACTTCAGCGGCACTTTGTCGTAGAAGCGCGTGTAACCCGCAGCCACGACCTGGTTCTCGCTGGCCCGGAAGGTGAGCAACACCGCCTTCTTGAGCCATTGATTGACCAGCCACTGCCCGTTGCGCTTTTCAGCGACCCGCGCGCGGCCGGAATCCAGCAGGGCGATCGAATCGGCCAGCGCTTCCTCGAGTTCGGGCGTGATCGATTGCGGCGTGATTTCGGCGCGCCGCTCGTAGCCCTCTTCGATGATCGTGCGCAGTTTCTCGAGTTGCATGGGCGAGCAGCAGGCGCGATCAGGCCTTGCGATCGAGCGTTTCCGTGAGCCTCTGCTGGAGCCGCGCGCCCGCGCCATCGCTCAGCGGGTGGCCGGCCGCGTCCGTGACATAGAAGACGTCCTCGGCGCGCTCGCCCACGGTCGCGATGCGCGCGCCGTGCACATCCACGCCTTCACTCATGAAGACCTTACCAACTTCGGAGAGCAGGCCCGGGCGGTCGCCCGCGATCAGGTCGAGGATGGTGCGGTTGTTGCGCGCATCGGTGCTGAGCGTGATCTGGGTGGGGGTGGAGAACATGCGCACCTGGCGCGGCGCGCGGCGAGTCACCGCCGGGAGCGTCGGCTCACGCTTGAGGAGGCTGCGCCGCAACGCGGTCTCGATCTCCTGGATGCGCGTGGGATCGGCGATGGTGCGGCCGTTGTCTTCCAGCACCAGGTAGGTCTCGAGGCTGAAGCCGTCGGCGGTCGGCGTGATGCGCGCATCGACGATGGTGAGACCCATCTGGTCGAGCACCGCGGTGGTGCGCGCAAAGCTGTGCTGCGACTGGGCAGCGAACGTGAAAATGGGTGTGCCACCGCGATCGGTCTGCGTGCTGACGGCAACGAGTGGCTCTTCTTCCTCGGCGCCGCGCGCGACAAGGAGCGCTGTGTGCCACGCGATCTCCTCGGCGGTGTGGCGCAGGAAGTAGGCCTCGGTGCACGAGGCCCACAAGCGCTCGACCGCGTGCGGATCGACGCCGCGCTGGGCGAGGAGGGTGCGCGCATTCGCCTGGGTTTCGCGCACCAGCTCTTCCTGGTCGATCGGGCTCTCGAGACCGCGCCGCAGGGCCCGCTTGGTGCGCTCGTAGAACTCCTCGAAGAGCGAGGCCTTCCATGAATTCCACAGCTTCGGGTTGGTGCCGCGGACGTCGGCAACGGTCAGCACGTAGAGATAGTCGAGGTGTGTCTGGTCGCCCACGACGCGCGCGAACTCGCGGATGACTTCCGGATCCGCGATGTCCTTCTTCTGCGCGGTGACCGAGAGCAGCAGGTGATGCTTGACCAGCCACGCCACCAGGCGCGCGTCATAGCGGCTCAGGCCCTGCTCGAGACAGAACGCTTCCGCGTCCACCGCGCCCAACTCCGAGTGATCGCCGCCGCGGCCCTTGGCGATGTCGTGAAACAGCGCGCCGAGATAGGCGATCTCGGGCTTCGGCAGCGCCTGCAGGATGCGGCTCAGCGTCGGGAATTCGTCGTCGTACTTGGGCATCGCGAAGCGTCGCAGGTTGCTCACGACGAAGAGCGTATGCGCATCGACCGTGTAGGCATGGAAGAGGTCGTACTGCATGCGCCCGACGACCCGGCCGAACGCCGGGATGTAGCGGCCGAGCACGCCGTAGAGATTCATCCGGCGCAATGCGTGCGTGACGCCCAGCGGAGCGCGCAGGATGTCGATGAAGAGGCGGTGATGGCGCGGGTTCTGGCGGAACTCCTCGTCGATGAGCCAGAGATTGCGCCCGACGAGCCGGATGGTGACAGCGCGCACGCCACGGATCTGCGGGTTCTGTTGCATCAGCAGGAAGAGCTCGAGGAGCGCTGCAGGGTTGCGTGCAAAAACATCCTCGTGCGTGACTTCGAGATACTCGTTGCGGATCTGGAAGCGCGCGTTGAGCGGCACGGGCTCGGTGTGCTGGGTGAGGATCGCCTCGCGAAAGAGCTGCAGCAGCATCTCGTTGAGGAGGCTCACGTCCATTACCGTGCGGTAATAGCGCTGCATGAACTGCTCGACGGCGAGCGTATAGGTCGCGTCCTCGTAACCGAACTGCTTGGCAAGCCGGATCTGGTGATCGAACAACAGCCGGTCCTCGCGCCGCCCGGTGAGCGCGTGCAACGCGAAGCGCACTTTCCACAGGAAGGCCTGCGCCGTCTTGAGCTTGCGCAGCTCGTTGCGCGTCAGGAACCCATGCGCAACCAGGCCGTCGAGCGTGTCGGTGCCGAAATGGCGCTTCGCCACCCAGCCAATGGTCTGGATGTCGCGCAGCCCGCCCGGGCTCGACTTGACGTTGGGCTCGAGGTTGTAGGCGGTGTCGTGGAAGCGATGATGACGCGCCTGCTGCTCGCTCACCTTCGCCTCGAAGAATTCATGACCCGGCCACAGGCGTTCCGGCGCGAGCGCCTGTTTCATCGCGGCGAACAGCAGCTCCGGGCCTGCGAGGCGGCGCGATTCGAGCAAGGTCGTGGCGACGCTGATGTCCGCGAGACTCTCGCGCTGGCAGTCGTCGATGGTGCGCACGCTGTGGCCCACTTCGAGGCCGATGTCCCACAGGAACGTGAGAAAGCGCTCGAGGCGCGGTTGCCAGGCGTTGCTCTCGCTTTTCGGCAGCAGCACGCACACGTCGATGTCGGAGCAGGGGTGCAACTCACCGCGGCCATAGCCGCCGACGGCGATGAGCGCGAGCTCCTGCCCGTGCGCGCCGGCGTGCAATTCCCAGGCGCGCACCAGCAGCGCATCGACCAGGCGCGCGCGATCGCGCACCAGTTCCTCGACCGGCCCGTCCTGCGCGAAGCGCTCCTTGAGCTCGGCATCGCCCCGCTCGAGCGCGGCGCGAAACATGGCGATCGAATCGCCCGCGCCCACGAGTGTCTGCGGCAGGTTCTGCAGATAGCGCCACGCGGGCGCGGACGTAGCTTCAGCCGCCGCGAGATCCTCGAACTCGTCGGAGCCCGGTACGGTGATCATGCGGCGGGTGTGCGCGAATCCCTGCCGAGCGTGAGGACTTCGTGGCCCGTCGGCGTGACGAGCACGGTGTGCTCCCATTGCGCAGAGAGCGAGTGATCCTTGGTGACGACCGTCCAGCCATCGGGCAAAAGTCGCACGTGCCGGCGGCCGGCGTTCACCATCGGTTCCACGGTGAACGTCATTCCGGGCTTGAGCTCGAATCCGGTGTCGGGCTCACCGTAGTGCAGCACCTGCGGATCCTCGTGATACACGCGCCCGATGCCGTGACCGCAGTATTCGCGTACCACCGAAAAATTCTGCGCCTCGACGTAGGTCTGGATCGCATGGCCGATGTCGCCGAGACGTGCGCCCGGCCGCACCTTGCGGATGCCACGCCACATCGCCTCGAAACACACTTCCGTGAGGCGCTGTGCCTGCACCGAGGGCTTGCCGACCAAATACATGCGACTGGTATCGCCGTGAAACCCGTCCTTGATGACGGTCACGTCGATGTTGAGGATGTCGCCGCCCTTCAGCACGCGATCGCCCGGGATGCCGTGGCAGACCACGTGATTCACCGAGGTGCAGAGGGTTTTCGGATAGCCCTTGTAGTTCACGTTGGCCGGAATGGTCTTCTGCACGTTGACGATGTAGTCGTGGCAGATGCGGTCGAGCTCTTCCGTGGTCACGCCCGGCACGACGTGCGGACCGATCATGTCGAGCACCTCGGCCGCCAGGCGCCCGGCCGTGCGCATCCGCTCCTGGTCCTCAGGCGACTTGATGCTGACGTTCATCACCGGGGCAAAGGCTGCTTCACGCATATCCGTGGGTTCGGGGCCGGGGAAACCTAACGCATTGTTCGGGCAACAAGTTTATGGTATAAAGCGCGCCGTTTTTTGGCAACGCAAACCACACGCGTATCGTCACGTGCGGATGGGTGCCGTTGGTGATCCACGAGGCCGGTAAACGCCTCGCGGAACAACGGTTTCCGCATGGGGTGCGCGGAGGCTCAACCCCACAAGGAGTTTTTTCATGGCCAGCGTGTCCATGCGACAGATGCTGGAGGCGGGTGTTCATTTCGGACATCAGACCCGCTTCTGGAACCCGAAGATGGCCCCTTTCATCTTCGGCGAGCGTAACAAGATCCACATCATCAACCTCGAGAAGACGCAGCCTCTCTATGGCGAGGCCGCCAACTTCATCAAGGCCGTGGTCGCCGATGGCGGCAAGGTGCTGTTCGTGGGCACCAAGCGTTCCGCCCGCGAGGCGATGCAGAAGGAGGCCATCCGCTGCGGCATGCCCTTCGTCAACCAGCGTTGGCTGGGCGGCATGCTCACCAACTTCAAGACCATTCGCCAATCGATCAAGCGCCTGACCGAGCTCGACGAACTGGCCACGAGCGGCGCGCTCGACAAGCGCGGCAAGAAGGAGGCACAGGCTCTCAGGCGCGAAATGGAAAAGCTGCAGAAGAGCCTGGGGGGCATCAAGGACATGGGTGCGCTGCCCGATGCGATGTTCGTCATCGACGTAGGCCACGAGAAAATCGCGGTGCACGAGGCGCGCAAGCTCGGCATCCCCGTGGTGGCGGTGGTGGACACGAATTGCTCGCCGGATGGCATCGATTACGTCATCCCGGGCAACGACGACGCGATGCGGGCCATCCAGCTCTACGCGCTCGGCATCGCCGAGGCGGTGCTCGAGGGCAAGCAGGCGATTCCGGAAGTGCCCGCGGGCGAGGACGAGTTCGTCGAGCTCGACGAGGAAGGCAATCCGAAGCGCAAGTCCGCGCGGCGCAAGCCCTTGCCACCAAAGCGCAAAGCCGCCATTCGCCGCAAGCCCGTGGCCAAGGCGCTGGCTTTGACCCCGGAGGCCGCAACCGCAGCGCCGCCGGCGCAGGCGGAGGCGGGACCGGAAGCGGAAGCTGAGGTGGATGACCTCGAGGACGAGGTCGTCGATGCGGATGCCGACCCGGTGGCTACGGCCGAGCGCTTTGCCGCCCGGCGGCGAGTCCCGGCGCGTCGTAAGCCCGGCGGCAAGTCCGACACCGGGGGTGCCGGCAGCGGCGGCACTGCCGGATCGTAATCGGCGCTGGCGCCTCACATTGTTCCTTGGTACGCGGCATGCCGCCGCGGGCAGCTGATTCGAGGACAGAAAATGACGATCACGGCAGAAGCGGTCAAACAACTCCGCGAGCGCACCGGCGCGGGCATGATGGAATGCAAGAAGGCGCTGGTCGAGGTCGGCGGCGATCTCGACGCGGCGGCGGAGCTCATGCGCAAGCAGGGACTCGCCAAGGCTGACAAGAAGGCGGCGCGCCTGGCGGCGGAAGGCACCATCGTCACCGCGCGTTCCGCGGACGGCCTGAGCGCCACGCTCGCCGAGGTCAACTGCGAGACCGACTTCGTGGCGCGCGAGCAGGACTTCAGCGCGTTCGCCGCGGCGGTCGGTGAGCTCGCGCTCGCAAACCGCACGCTCGATGTGCCCGCGCTGCTCGCTCTCAAGACTGCCACGGGCGAGACGCTGGAAGAGCGCCGGCGCGCCCTGATCGCGAAGATCGGCGAGAACATCACCGTACGGCGCGTCGCGGCCGTGACCGCACCCACTGCGCTCGGCGGCTATCTGCACGGCACGCGTATCGGCGCGCTCGTCGCGCTGCGTGGTGGCGACGAGGCGTTGGCGCGCGATGTGGCCATGCACGTGGCAGCGATGAATCCCGAGTTCGTCAAGCCTGCCGACGTGCCGGCGGACATGGTCGCCAAGGAGCGCGAAATCTTCGCCGAGCAGGTGAAGGCCGAGGGCAAGCCGCCGGAGATCGCGGCCAAGATGCTCGAGGGCAAGCTCCGCAAGCGCCTGAACGAGATCTCGCTGGTCGGCCAGCCCTTCGTGAAGGACGACAAGATGACGGTCGAGGCCCTGCTCAAGAAGGCAGGAGCCGAGGTTGTTGCGATGGTGCGTTTCGAAGTCGGCGCCGGCCTGGAAAAGAAGCAGGGCGACTTCGCGGCGGAAGTGATGGCCACCGTGCAGGCGTCCGCCAAGCACTAGTTGGCCCAGGTCCCGGGAACCGAAGCCGCGGCGGCGGTTCCTTATAATGAGTCCGGGGCGGTGCCCGGTCGCGGCGACGCGGCGCACCGCGATCAGCGGCATCGGGAGTGCGAGTATGAGTGACAATCGGGCACGCTACCGGCGCATCCTGGTCAAGCTGAGCGGTGAGGCGCTCCTCGGGTCCGAGGACTACGGCATCGATCCCGCGATGCTCAAGCGCATTGCGACTGAAATCCGCGACGTCACCGCGCTCGGCGTCGAGGTGGCGGTGGTGATCGGCGGCGGCAACATCTTCCGCGGCGCGGGTCTCGCCCGTTCCGGAATGGACCGGGTGACCGCGGATCACATGGGCATGCTCGCCACGGTCATGAATGCGCTCGCGATGCAGGACGCGCTCGAGGGGCTCGGGAGTCACGTGCGCGTCATGTCGGCGCTGCGCATCAACGAAGTGTGCGAGGACTACATCCGCCGCCGGGCCGTGCGGCACCTCGAGAAGGGGCGAGTGGTCATCTTCGCAGCGGGCACCGGCAATCCCTTCTTTACCACCGATACGGCGGCGAGCCTGCGGGCCATCGAGATCAACGCCGAGGTGCTGCTCAAGGCCACCAGGGTCAACGGCATCTACTCCGACGACCCCGAGCGCAACAAGACCGCGGTGCGCTACACCACCCTGACCTTCGACCAGGTGCTCGCGCAGAAGCTCAAGGTCATGGATGCCACGTCGATCGTGATGTGCCGCGATAACAATCTGCCGCTGCAGGTCTTCAATCTCAACAACGCCGGCGACCTGCTGCGCATCGTCCAGGGCGAGAACGTGGGGACCGTGGTCAGCAATTGAAGCGAGGGGGCCAGTTCCATGCTCGAGAATTTCAAGAAAGACGCCGCTGAGCGCATGGCGAAATGCGTCACCGCATTTCGCAACGATCTGAAGAAGCTGCGCACCGGGCGTGCACAGCCGAGTCTCGTGGAGCATCTCAAGGTCGAGTACTACGGCAACGAAATGCCCCTGAACCAGGTGGCCAGCATCAACGTCGAGGACGCGCGCACGCTCGCGGTCAGCCCCTGGGACCGCAACATGGTGCAGGTGATCGAGAAGGCGATCCTCAAGTCGGACCTGGGACTCACACCCGCGACGGCGGGCCAGGTGATCCGCATTCCGCTGCCGCCGCTCACCGAGGAACGGCGCAAGGAGCTGACCAAGGTGGTGCGCCACGAGGCCGAGAACGCGCGCGTGGGCGTGCGCAACGTGCGCCGCGACCTGATGAACGAGCTCAAGGAAATGCTGAAGAAGAAGCTCCTCTCGCAGGATGACGATCGCCGCGCGCACGACGAGGTACAGAAGCTCACCGACAAGTACGTGGCGGAGATCGATCACGTGCTGGCGGACAAGGAAAAGGAACTGATGCAGGTGTGACACGCCCTGCGGCCCGCATGGATTCGCCAACCCCTTCCTCGAGTGCTCTCCCGCGTCACGTCGCCATCATCATGGATGGCAATGGCCGCTGGGCGCAGGCGCGCGGCCTGCCGCGGCACGCCGGGCACAAGGCCGGCATTCGCCCCGTGCGCCTGGCGGTCGAAACCTGCGGCGAGCTCGGCATCGAGGCGCTGACGCTGTTCGCGTTCTCGAGCGAGAACTGGCGTCGCCCGGCCGAGGAGATCGGCATGCTCATGGAGCTCTTCCTGCAATCGCTCGAGCGCGATGTGGAGGAGATCCACAGCAAGGGCGTGCAGGTGCGCTTCATCGGCGACCGCCATGCGCTCTCGGTACGGCTGCAGACCAAGCTCAACGATGTCGAAGAGCTGACTCGCAACAACACGGGTCTCAAGCTCGTGATCGCCGTGGGCTATGGTGGACGCTGGGACCTGGTGCAGGCGACGCGCGCGCTGGCGCGGCAATGTCAACAAGGGGCACTGACTGCCGACGACATCGACGAGCGCGCGCTGCAGGCTGGACTCGCCCTCAGCGGCCTGCCCGACCCCGATCTCTTCGTGCGCACCGGCGGCGAGCGACGCATCAGCAACTTCCTGCTGTGGAACCTGGCGTATACCGAGCTCTACTTTTGCGACGTGCTGTGGCCCGACTTCACTCGTAGCGACCTCGAGGCCGCTTTCGATTTCTTCGCCCATCGGCAGCGGCGCTTCGGCATGACCCCGGCGCAAGTGAGCGCTCGCTGATGCTGCGCCAGCGCGTCATCACCGCGATCCTGCTCGGCGCCGGGCTGCTCGTCGTGCTCCTGTGGCTGCCGCCAGCCGTCGCCATCGGCGTTTTTGCACTGATCGTGCTGGTCGGTGCGTGGGAGTGGTCGGCCTTTCCCGGCTTCAGGTTCTCCGCCGCTCGCTTCGCCTACGTGGTGGCGGTCGCCGTGATCATGTTCTTCGCCTGGCGGCTCACGCTCGAGGACGGGCGTCTCGACACCCTGTTGTGGATCGCCACGGCGTGGTGGGTGGTCGCGTTCCTCTGGGTGACGCTCGCACCCGCGGCGCAAACGCGGGCCATGGTGGCGACCAGCGGGCTGCTGGTGCTGGTGCCGGCCTGGGTCGCGCTCGCACACCTGTATCTCGAACCTGCTCGAGCCTTTCCGGCGCCCGGCCCGCAACTCGTGCTGTTCCTGTTGTTGCTCGTCTGGGCCGCGGACATTGGTGCGTTTTTCGCCGGACGCAGCTTCGGTCGCCTGAAACTCGCGCCGCGCGTGAGCCCGGCAAAGACCTGGGAGGGTGTGCTCGGCGGGCTGGGTGCCGCGGCACTGGTAGCGGCCGTGGGTGCTTCGTGGTTTGACCTGCCGCGCGTCGCCTTCCTGTCGCTCTGCCTGGGCGTCGCGCTGATCTCGGTGGTGGGCGATCTCACCGAAAGCATGTTCAAACGGCACGCCGGGCTCAAGGACAGCGGCTCGGTGTTCCCCGGTCATGGCGGCGTGCTCGATCGCATCGATAGCGTGACGGCCGCGGCACCGATCTTTCTGCTGGGCCTGCGCTGGCTGGGATCGCCGCCATGAGGGGCGTCACCATCCTCGGCTCGACGGGCAGCGTCGGCGTCAACACACTCGACGTGATCGCGCGCCATCGCGAGGAGCTACGCGCCGTGGCGCTGACGGCCCATGGCAACGATGCACGCCTCTTCGATCAGTGCCTGGAGCATCGTCCCGACCTCGCGGTGCTGGTCGATGCGGTCGCGGCGGAACGACTGCGCGAGCGCTTGCGTAGCGCAGGTCTTACAACGCGGGTCCTGGCCGGCACCGCTGCGCTCGAGGAAGCGGCCCGCCATCCGCAGGCCGATTGCATCATGGCGGCTATTGTCGGGGCCGCGGGGCTCCTGCCGACTCTCGCCGCCGCACGTTCCGGCAAGCGCCTGTTGCTTGCCAACAAGGAATCGCTCGTGATGTCGGGGCAACTGTTGATCGAGGCGGCGCGCTCGAGCGGCACGCAGCTGATCCCGATCGACAGCGAGCACAACGCGATTTTCCAATGCGTTGCGCCGGTCGCAACCGGCACGCGCCCGCAAGGCGTACGCCGCATCATTCTCACCGCTTCCGGCGGCCCGTTCCTCGGCACACCGGCGGACAAGCTCGCGCGCGTCACGCCGGCGGAAGCTTGTGCCCATCCCAACTGGGTCATGGGCCGCAAGATCTCGGTGGATTCCGCCACGCTGATGAACAAGGGCCTCGAGCTGATCGAGGCTTGCTGGCTGTTCGGCCTGGGCGCGGACGACGTGGAAATCGTCGTGCATCCCCAGAGCGTGGTGCATTCAATGGTCGAATACGTCGATGGCTCAGTCCTCGCGCAACTCGGCAATCCCGACATGCGCACGCCGATCGCGCATGCGCTCTCCTGGCCGCAACGGTGTGAGTCGGGCGTCGAGTCGCTCGACCTGGTGCGCCTGGGACGAATGACCTTCGAGGCACCCGACCTCGGGCGCTTCCCTTGCCTGGCGCTCGCCCAGCGCGCCGCACGCACGGGCGGCTCGGCACCCACGATCCTGAACGCCGCCAATGAAGCTGCCGTGCACGCCTTCCTGGAGGGGCGCCTGAACTTTACGGCGATCCCGGTGGTCATTGAGGGCGTGCTGAATCGAGTTGCCAGCGGACCGGTGCGCTCCCTCGATGCGATTCTCAGTGCCGACGCGGTGGCCCGCGAGGCGGCGGCCGAGGCGATCGCGCGCCTCGAGGGCGCAGCTCATGGCCCGGTCGCGGGAGCCTGCGCATGACTCCGGTGATCGTTTCCATTCTCGCCTTCGTCATTGCGATCAGTGTGTTGGTCGCGGTGCACGAGTTCGGCCACTTCTGGGTGGCGCGCAAGCTCGGTTTCAAGGTGTTGAGGTTCTCGATCGGGTTCGGTCGGCCGCTGTGGAAACGTGTCGCCGCGGACTCGACCGAATACGTGATCGCGGCGATTCCGCTCGGCGGTTACGTCAAATTGCTCGACGAGCGCGAGGGGCCGGTGGCCGCGCACGAGCTCGAGCGCTCCTTCACTCGACGCCCCGTCTGGCAGCGGCTGCTGGTGCTCGGGGCGGGCCCCACCTTCAATTTCATCTTCGCGATCCTGGCGTACTGGGCGCTCTTCATGTGGGGTGTACCCCAGACGCAACCGGTGATCGGTAATGTCACGGCCGATTCCTACTCCGCCAGGGCGGGCTTGCGCAGCGGCGACGTCATCCTGCGCGTGGGCGAGGAGCGCACTCCCGATCCGAAGGCGGTGATCTTCGCACTGCTCGAGGACCTGCTCGATGACGGCTCGACCCAGTTGACGGTTCGCTCGGCGGACGGGCGCGAGCGGCAGCTGCCGCTCACCATCGCAGGCGAAGCCGAGCGTCACAGCCTGACCGAGCCCGGCGCGCTGCTCACGGGTCTGGGCTTCGACTTCACGCCGCCTCCGGTGCCGCCGATCGTCGATCGGGCCATCGCTGACGGTCCCGCCGCGCAGGCCGGTATCGAGGCTGGCGATCGCATCCTGGCCGTCGAGGGCACGCCCATGCCGACCGGCTCGGCGCTGGTGGACTACGTCAAGGCGCGTCCCGGCGAGCGCGTGGTCCTCACAGTGCGGCGCGATGGCTCCGAGCGGACCGTGCCGGTCACGATTCGCGCCGAGCAACAGGATGGCGCCACCATCGGACGCATCGGCGTGGAACTGCGCCGCGTCGAATTGCAGCGTCTCGGACCGTTCGCGGCACTGGGTCGCGCCGGCGCTGAGACCTGGGAGATGTCGCATCTCACGGTCACCATGCTCTGGAACATGGTGATGGGGCGCGTATCGGTCAAGAACATCAGCGGGCCCATCAACATTGCGGCTTTCGCCGGTGAGACGGCGCGCGTCGGGTTGCGGCCGTTCCTGACGTTTCTCGCCATCGTGAGCATCAGTCTCGGTGTACTGAATCTGCTGCCGATCCCGATCCTCGACGGCGGGCAGATGGTGTTCCAGGTGATCGAGTGGGTGAAAGGGAGCCCGCTCTCGGAGCGTGCCCAGGCGCTCGGTCAGCAAGTGGGCATTGCGTTGCTGCTGCTCCTCATGAGCCTCGCGTTCTACAACGATATTTCGTCGCGACTACTCAATTAGAAACATCGACCGTGCTGAAACGTAAGACCCGCAAGCTCCTGGCGTGCTGCGCCGTGTTCGCGCTCGCCAGCGGCGCCGCGCAGGCCCAGGACGCCGACGAAGAATTCACCGTGGGTGACATCCGCGTCGAGGGCCTGCAGCGCATCTCGGAGGGCACGGTCTACAACTATCTGCCGGTGAATATCGGCGACCACCTCAACCGGCAGCGCATCCAGGAAGCGCTGCGCGCGCTCTATCGCACCGGCTTCTTCCAGGACGTGGAGCTGCGCCGCGACAGCAACACGCTGGTGGTGGTGGTGCGCGAGCGACCCTCGATCGAGAGCTTCGAGATCAAGGGCAACAAGGACATCAAGACCGAAGACCTGCAGAAGAGCCTGCGCAACGTCGGCCTCGCTTCCGGCAAGACCTTCGACCGCTCGGTGCTGGCCGAGGTCACGCAGTTCTTGACCGACCAGTACTACAGCCGCGGCAAATACGCTGTGCGTATCGACACCAAGGTCGAGGAAGTGCCTGGCAACAAGGTGCGCATCGCGATCGACATCGCCGAGGGCAAGCGCGCCCGCATCCGCCAGATCAACGTCGTCGGCAACACGCGTTTCGACGACGATGAGCTGCGCGAGGGGTTCGAGCTCAACACGCCCAACTGGCTGTCCTGGTATCGCCAGGACGATCGCTACGCACGCGAGTCGCTCCAGGGCGATCTCGAGAAGCTGCGCTCGTACTACATGGACCGCGGCTACGCCAACTTCCAGATCCAGTCAGCGCAGGTCGCCATCGCACCGGAGAAGGACGACATCTTCATCACGGTGAACGTCAGCGAGGGCGAGGTCTTCAAGGTGAGCGAGGTGAAGCTCGCGGGCAACATGGTGGTGCCCGAGGCGCAGCTCAGGCGCCTGCTCCTGGTGCGGCCCGGACAGACTTTCAACAACAGGCTCGTGAGCCAGACGCAGGAGCTGCTGAGTTATCGCCTGGGCGAAGACGGCTACGCCTTCGCGAAGGTCGATCCGGTGCCGACCGCCAACAACGACACGCGCGAGGTGTCACTCACGTTCTTCGTGGAACCCGGCAACCGCGTATACGTGCGGCACGTGAATTTCCTCGGCACGTCGAGCATCGACGACGAGGTGCTGAGGCGCGAGATGCGCCAGCTCGAGGGCGGGTGGCTCTCCAACTCGGCGGTGGAGCGATCCAAGGAACGCATCCAGCGTCTGCCCTACATCGAGAAGGTGGATTACGAGACCACGCCCGTGCCGGGTTCGCCGGACCTGGTCGACGTCGACTACACCATCAAGGAAGGCCTGCCCGGCCAGTTCGGCGGCGGCATCGGTTATTCCCAATCGCAGTCGTTCATCCTCAACGGCAACTTCGTGCACAGCAACTTCATGGGCACGGGCGAACGTGTCGCCGCGGAGCTGAGCGTCGGCAAGTACAGCGACGTCTACAGCATCTCGCACACCGATCCGTACCGCACGGTCGATGGCGTGTCCCGCACCATCTCGCTCACTTACCGCGACATCACGCAGTTCGTATCCGCCTCGTCCGAATTCTCCACCGAAACGATGACCGCGGCGCTCGACTACGGCTATCCGCTCACTGAGTACCAGGCGGTGCGCTTCGGCCTGTCGGCGCAGAAGGCCGAGCTACTGACGGCACCGGGCAGCAGCGCGCTGCAGGCGATCGATTGGGTGCGCAACAACGGCGAGCCCTTCGAAGTCGAGCAACCGGGTGCCTTCGGACCCGTGACCTTCTTCGGCACCAACTACACGACCTTCGAGCTCGGCGTGGGATGGAGCTTCGACACGCGCAATCGCGCGCTGTTCGCCGACCGCGGCACGCGCCACCAGGTGAACCTGGCCTACTCGGTGCCGGGGAGCGATGTCGAGTACTGGCTGCTCACGTACAACTACCTGCAGTTCGTGCCGCTCTTCGGTCCCTTCACGCTGGCGCTCCTCAGCGAACTCGCCTACGGCGAGGACATCGGCGAGACCACGTCGCTCCCGCCGTACCGGCAGTTCTTCGCCGGCGGTCCGGAGACCGTGCGTGGCTACAAGGAAAGCCGGCTGGGACCGAAGGACGACTTCGGTAATCCCTACGGCGGCAACATGAAGGTCGTGGGGCGCGCGGAATTGCTGCTGCCCATGCCCGAGAAGTGGCGCGCCTCGGCCCGGGTCAGCATGTTCTACGACATCGGCAACGTGTTCTCGACGGGACACGTCAATTTCAGGGGCGCGGACCACGTGACGCCGGTCGATTACGGGTTCGAGTATGATAAGTTGAAGCATTCCGCCGGAATGGCCGTTCAGTGGCTCGCGCCACTCGGCATTTTCCGCTTCAGCTACGCGTTCCCGCTCAACGCCTACGGCGGCGACAGCGTGCTCTTCAAGGACGAGACGGAGGCATTCCAGTTCTCAGTGGGCCAGGCGTTCTGAGGCAAGAAACCTAGTGATCGGTATCGGGGATATGTACAGAAAACTACTTTGGCTCGCGGCGCTCGCCGTGGGCGTCAGTGCCACCGCGCATGCCGAGCTCAAGATCGGCGTGGTGAGCGTGCCGCAGTTGATTGAGGAATCGCCGCAGGCGAAGTCGGCGATGCAGGCGCTGCAGGACGAGTTCATGCCGCGGCGGCGCGAGATCGAGACGCAGCAGAAGGAGCTCAAGGGGCGCGAAGAGAAGCTCACGCGTGACAGCGCCGTGATGTCGGAATCCGAGCGTACCAAGGCGGAGAAGGATCTGCGCGACGGCCAGCGCGAGCTGCAACGGCGGCAGAACGAGTACGTGGAAGACCTCAACGTGCGCCGCAACGAGGAGCTCGGCAAGCTCCAGCGCACGCTCCTGCAGGAAGTGCAGACCTATGCCAAGGCCCAGGGCTTCGACCTGGTGATCGGCGACGGCGTGCTGTTCGCCAAGGAAGGCATCAATATCACGCCCGCCGTGCTCGGAAATCTCCAGGCGCGCGGCAAGGGCGCAGCACCGGCCGCGACGCCGGCGGCGACCACTCCGAAACCCGCCGAAAAGAAACCCTGACGCGAGCCCCGATGGGAGCGGGGGCGATGGGGACCACTCTCGGGGAGCTTGCCGTCCGCTTCGGTTGCGAGCTCGCGGGCGATCCGCTCGTCGAGATCGATTCGGTCGGGACGTTGCAGAACGCCGGCCCGCGCACCATCACGTTCCTCGCCAACCCAAAGTACCGGCGCCAGCTCGCCGCTACGCGTGCAGCGGCGGTGGTGCTCGACGCCCGCGCCGCCGAAGCCTGTCCGGTCGCGGCGCTGATCAGTGCCAATCCCTACGCCACCTATGCGCGGATCGCGGCGCTGCTGCATCCCGAGCATCACTGGCCCGCAGGTATCGCTGCTGGCGCGCACGTCGCCGAACCGGCACGGATCGCGGCCAGCGCCTCGATCGCCGCAGGTGTCGTGATCGAGGAGGGCGCGCGCGTCGGCGAGCGCGCGCGCATCGGTCCCGGCTGCGTCGTCATGCGCAACAGCAGCATCGGCGACGATACGCGCTTGAGCGCCAACGTCACGATCTGCCACAGCGTGCGCATCGGCGCGCGCGTGCTGATCCATCCCGGAGCCGTGATCGGCGCTGACGGCTTCGGTCTCGCGCCCGAGCGGGGCGCATGGATCAAGGTGCCGCAGGTGGGTGGCGTGCGCATCGGCGATGATGTCGAAGTCGGCGCCAACACCACCATCGATCGGGGCGCAATCGAGGACACCGTGATCGAAGACGGTGTCAAGCTCGACAATCAAATACAGATCGGGCACAACGTGCAGATCGGCGCGCACACCGCCATCGCCGGTTGTACCGGGGTATCGGGCAGCACGATCATCGGCCGCCGTTGCATGATCGGTGGCATGGTCGGAATTGCCGGGCACCTGAGCGTATGCGACGACGTGGTGGTGACTGGCCTTACGCTCGTGAGCCACTCGATCCGCAAGCCCGGTGTGTATTCGGGCGGGCTGCCGCTCGACGAGGCGCGCCGCTGGCGGCGGAACGCCGTGCGCTTCCGCCACCTGGACGAGCTGGCGAAGCGCGTGGAGGCGCTGAGCGGCGGCCGGCTGCCGTCGGTCGGCGATGATGACAACAATGGGGAAGGGGATGACTGAACCGGTTTTCATGGATATCAACGCCGTGATGCGGCAGCTGCCACATCGCTATCCGTTCCTGCTCGTCGATCGCGTGCTCGAGTGCACCAAGGGCAAGAACATCCGCGCGGTGAAGAACGTCACCGTCAACGAGGAATTCTTCACCGGCCACTTTCCCCACCGGCCGGTAATGCCGGGCGTCATGATCATCGAGGCTCTGGCGCAGGCGGCCGGGATCCTCGCCTTCGTGACCGCCGGCGTCATGCCGGACGAGAACAGCCGGTTCTTCTTCGTCGGCATCGACAAGGCGCGCTTTCGCAAGCCGGTGGAACCGGGCGACCAGTTGATACTCAAGGCGGAACTGCAACGCACGTTCAAGGGCATCTGGCGCTTCAGCACCGTCGCCGAAGTGGGCGGCGAGGAAGTAGCCTCGGCCGAGATGATGATGGCTCCGGACGTGCAGAACGCCAGCGGATCGGCCGGGGGCTGAGCATGATCGATCCGCGGGCGGTCATCGACCCGGCGGCCGAGCTCGCCGCGGATGTTCAAGTCGGGCCCTTCACGGTCATCGGTCCGCACGTCACCATCGGGTCGGGCTGCCGCATCGGGCCGCACGCCGTGATCCTCGGGCCGACGCAGCTCGGTCGCAACAACCAGGTGTTCCAGTTCGCCTCGCTCGGCGATGCGCCGCAGGACAAGAAGTACAAGGGCGAGCCGACGCGGCTCGAGATCGGCGACGGCAACACGTTCCGCGAGTACTGCACGGTCAACCGCGGCACGACGCACGATCTCGGCGTCACGCGGATTGGCAGCGACAACTGGTTCATGGCGTACACCCATGTCGCGCACGACTGCCAGATCGGCGATCACTGCATCCTGGCCAACTTCGCCACGCTGGGCGGGCACGTGGAGCTGGGCGACTGGGTGATCATGGCCGGATTTTCCGGCGTGCATCAGTTCTGCAAGATCGGCGCGCATTGCTTCGTCGCCAACAATGCGGCGGTGACGCGCGACGTGCCGCCGTACCTGATGGTGACGGGGCAGCCTGCCGAACCGCACAGCGTCAACGCCGAGGGGCTGAAGCGCCGCGGGTTCACGCCGGAGCAGATTCGCAATATCCGCGGCGGTTACAAGGTGCTTTACCGCTCCGGGCTCAAGCTCGCCGAGGCCACCGAGCAGTTGCACAAGCTCGCGGCGGAGCAACCCGAGCTCAAGCCGTTCGTGGAGTTCCTCGCGACGACGACGCGCAGCATCGTCCGGTGAAACCGCTCCGTATCGCCCTAGTTGCCGGCGAGCAGTCGGGCGACCAGCTCGGCGCGGGACTGATCCGCGAATTGCGTGCTCGCGCACCGGAAGCGCGCTTCATGGGAATCGCCGGTCCGCGCATGATGGCCGAGGGCTGCGAAGCCTGGGGCCGTTCCGAGCAGCTCGCGGTGATGGGTCTGTTCGAGGTCCTGAGTCATCTGCCGGGTCTCTACCGCCTGCGCTCGACACTCCAGCGCCGGCTCCTCGAAGTGCGACCCGACGTCTTCATCGGCATCGACGCGCCCGAGTTCAATCTCGGGCTGGCGCGACGGCTGCGCGCAGCGGGCATGCGCACCGTGCAGTACGTGAGCCCACAAGTGTGGGCGTGGCGCCGCGGGCGGGTACACAGCATCGCGCGCGCCGTGGACCTGGTGCTGTGCCTGTTGCCCTTCGAGCAGGACTTCTATGCGGAGGCTGGCGTGCGCGCGGAATTCGTCGGTCATCCGCTCGCCGACCAGATCCCGCTCATTCCGGACCGCGCCGCGGCACGCGCCGAACTCAGGCTGGACGATCGGCCGCTGATTGCCGTCCTGCCCGGCAGCCGCCAGGGCGAAGTCGCGCGCCTCGGTGAGGATTTCGCGGGCACCATCGCCGGGCTTGCCGCGCGACGGCCGAACCTGCAGTTCGTGGCGCCGATGGCCAGTCCGGCAGTGCAGGCGCGTTTCGAGGGTGCAATGCGCCGCCATGCGCCGGGCATCGCGGTGCGGGTGATCGAGGGCCAGGCCCAACGGGCACTGGCCGCCGCTGATGTCGTGCTGGTAGCCTCCGGCACGGCGACCCTGGAGACGATGCTGAGCAAGCGAGCGATGGTGGTGGCGTATCGCTTGAGCGCACTGACGAGCTGGCTGGTCCGCCGGTTCAACCTCATGAAAGCTCCGCATTTTGCGCAACCGAACCTGCTGGCCGGGCGCGTCGTCGTCCCGGAGCTCTTCCAGGAGCAGGTCACGCCGCAGGCGCTGGGGAGCGCCTTGCTGGCGCAACTGGACGATGCGACCGGGAGAGAGCAGTTGGCGGCGTTGTTCACGGAGTTGCACCTGAAGCTCCGTCGCGACGCGAGCGCTCGCGCCGCCGAAGCGGTGCTGAGCCTCATTCATGCGCCGCAAGCGGCGGTGGCGACGTGAAAAAGAAGAAGCGGCTACGGCGGCGTGCCCGCCTCAGGCAGCAGCAAGGCCGGCTCGCATTCGCGCCGCCGCGCCGCCTCGCCGGCGTGGACGAGGCCGGGCGAGGTCCTCTCGCGGGCCCGGTCGTGGCCGCGGCGGTCATCCTCGATCCGGCGCGCCCGATTCGCGGTCTCGCCGATTCCAAGATCCTGCTGCCCGCAGTGCGCGAGCGGCTGAGCGAGCGGATTCGCGTCCGGGCGCTCGCATGGTCGATTGCCTGGGCGGATCGTGAGGAAATCGACGCGCTCAACATCCTCCAGGCGACCATGCTCGCCATGCGCCGCGCGCTGCTCGGTTTGCGCGTCTCACCCGATGAGGTGCAGATCGACGGCAATCGCTGCCCATCTCTCGACGGGCTCGATTTGCGCTGCGGAGTGCTGCCGGTCGTGAAAGGTGATGCGAGCGTGCCCGCGATCAGTGCGGCGTCGATTCTCGCCAAGACCTTCCGCGACGCGCGGATGCGCGCACTCGATGGGCTCTATCCGCAGTATGGGTTTGCCGCTCACAAGGGCTACTGCACACGCGCCCACCTGACCGCGCTCGACTTGCACGGCGCGTGCCCGCTACACCGCCGCTCGTTCGCGCCGGTCTACGTGCAGCAGCTGATCGCACTGCGTGGCGGACAGCTGCTGGATGACGATTCCCTCGAGGACGCCGACGAGGCAGACTTCGAGTTGTGTCTGGAACTCGAGCGATGAGCAAGTCCTTCGTTCACCTGCGCCTGCACACCGAGTACTCGCTGTCCGACGGCATCGTGCGCGTGCCCGAGCTGATGGAGGCGACGGCGGCCTCGTCAATGCCGGCGGTTGCGCTGACCGACGAGTGCAACCTGTTTGCCATGGTGAAGTTCTATCGCGCCGCGCAGGGGCGCGGGATCAAGCCCATCATCGGCGTCGACGTGCGGTTGCGCGAAGCGGGCGAGCGCGAGCCGGCGTCCCGGCTCACGCTCCTCTGTCGCACGCTCGCCGGCTATCGAAACGTGAGCCGGCTCGTGAGTCGCGCCTACTTGGAAGGCACGCGGCGCGGCACCCCCCTCCTGGAGCGCGCCTGGCTCACACCGGAGACGACTGCCGGCTTGCTGGCCTTGTCCGGCGCGCACGAAGGCGATGTGGGCCGGGCGCTCAACAACCGTCGCGTCGACGACGCGCGCCGCGCGCTCGAGCACTGGCTGACACTCTTCGGCGATCGTTACTATCTCGAGATCCAGCGCGTCGGCCGAACCGGCGACGAACATCACATCGAGTCGGTGCTGCGGCTCATCGAGCTCTGTCCGGCGCCCATCGTCGCCACCAACGACGTGCGCTTCGTGCGCCGCGACGAGTTCGAATCCCATGAAGCGCGCGTGTGCATCCATGACGGCGCGTTGCTTGCGGACGCGAGCCGTGTGCGCCGCTACACCGAGCAGCAGTACCTGCGCACGCCGGCCGAGATGGCGCAGCTCTTTGCGGACCTGCCGGAAGCGCTGCAGAATTCGGTCGAAATCGCGCGCCGCTGCACGCTCGATCTGCCTCTCGGGGATTCCCACTTGCCGGAGTTTCCGGTCCCGGCCGGCAGCACGACACCTGCATATCTGCGCGCGCAGGCGCACGCAGGGCTGGAAACGCGCCTCGGTGGTCGGCAGATCCCGGAGTCGCAGCTCAAGACCTATCGGCAACGGCTCGACTCCGAGCTCGACACCATCTGCGCGATGGGATTTGCGGGTTACTTCCTGATCGTCGCCGACTTCATCCAGTGGTCGCGCACCAACGACATCCCGGTGGGGCCCGGCCGCGGCTCGGGCGCGGGTTCGCTGGTTGCGTGGTGTCTCGGCATCACCGATCTCGACCCCATCCAGCACGACCTGCTGTTCGAGCGCTTCCTCAATCCCGAGCGCGTGTCGATGCCCGATTTCGACATCGACTTCTGCATGCAGGGACGCGATCGCGTGATCGGTTATGTCGCCGACAAGTACGGCCGCGACCGTGTATCGCAGATCATCACCTACGGCACGATGGCGGCCAAGGCGGTGGTGCGCGATGTCGGGCGCGTGCTCGGCATGAGCTATGGCTATGTCGATCGCATCGCCAAGCTCATTCCATTCGAGCTCGGCATCACGCTGGAGAAGGCGCTCGCCGATGAGCCCGAGCTCAAGCGTCTCTACCAATCCGAAGAGGAAGTGCGCACGCTCATCGACCTGGCGCGCTCGCTCGAGGGGTTGACGCGCAACGCCGGCACGCACGCCGGCGGTGTCGTGATCGCGCCCTCGGTGCTCACCGACTTCACGCCGCTCTACTGCGAAGAAGGCGCGACCACCGTGGTCACGCAGTTCGACAAGGACGACGTGGAAGCGGCCGGCCTGGTGAAGTTCGACTTCCTCGGCCTGCGCACGCTCACCATCATCGATTGGGCGGTGAAGGCCATCAATGCGGAGCGCGCGCGCCGCGCTCAGCCGCCGGTCGACATTGCCACGATCGCGATGGACGACCCGGCGACTTATGCCCTGCTCAAGAGTTGCCGCACCAACGCGGTGTTCCAGCTCGAGTCGCGCGGCATGAAGGACCTCATCCGCCGACTGCAACCGGATCGCTTCGAGGACATCGTGGCGCTGGTGGCGCTCTTCCGACCCGGGCCGCTGCAGTCCGGCATGGTGGATGACTTCATCGACCGCAAGCACGGGCGCACCAATACGCCGATCGATTACCTGCACCCGCAGCTCGAGCCGGTGCTGTCGTCGACGTACGGCGTGATCCTCTACCAGGAACAGGTCATGCAGATCGCGCAGGTGCTGGCGGGCTACACGCTCGGTGGTGCGGATCTCCTGCGACGTGCGATGGGCAAGAAGAAGCCCGAGGAGATGGCCAAGCAGCGCGCCGTGTTCACCGAGGGTGCCACCCGTCGCGGGGTGGCGGAGATCCGCGCGCGCCACATCTTCGACCTCATGGAAAAATTCGCGGGCTATGGCTTCAACAAGTCCCACTCGGCGGCGTACGCGCTGCTGTCGTACCAGACCGCCTGGCTCAAGGCGCATTACCCGGCGCAGTTCATGGCTGCGGTGTTGTCCTCCGACATGGACCGCACCGACAAGGTCGTCACGCTGATCGACGAATGTGTCCAGCTGGGCCTCAAGGTCGAGCCGCCCGACGTGAATTTCTCCGTGTATGCCTTCACTGTGAGCGGCGAGCACAGCATTCGCTATGGACTCGGAGCGGTGAAGGGCGTGGGCGAGTCCGCGGTAGAGGCGATCATCGGCGAGCGCGAGGCGCATGGAGCGTTTGCGAGCCTCGAGGACCTGTGCCGCAGGCTCGACCTCAATCGCGTCAACCGTCGTGTGCTGGAGGCGCTGATCCGCTCCGGTTGTTTCGACTCCATCGGTGCGAACCGCAATACGCTGATGTCCGCGCTCGGCGCGGCGCTGCAGATGGGCGAGCAGACCACGCGCGCGCAATCGGCGGGGCAGGTGGATCTCTTCGGGCTCATGTCGGCGCCGGCGGCACAAACGGAAACCGAGGTCGCCGGCGCTTTACCCGAGTGGCCGGAAGAAGTGCGGCTCGCCGGCGAGCGCGAGACGCTCGGGCTCTATCTCACCGGCCACCCGGTGGCGCGCTACGAGCATGAGCTCAAGTTCCTTGCCAGTCCGATCGCGGAGCTTGCCAGCGGCGGGCGGCCAAGCGGCGAGACTGGCCGATGGCAGCCGGGACGTAATGTCACGGTCGGCGGACTGGTGCTCGAAGTGCGCAAGCGGGCCAATCGTATCTCGCTCACGCTCGACGATCGCAGCGGGCGCATGGAAGTCACGCTGTTCGACGATGTGTACCAGCAGCACCGCGACCTGATCGTGAAGGATGCGATCTTGCTCGTGGACGGACAGCTGCGCTTCGACGAATTCACCGAGGGGTGGCGCCTCAACGCCAAGCGACTGACGAGCATCGAGCAGGCGCGCGAGCAACAGGCGCGCCGGCTGGTCATCCAGTGGCCGCGCGCGCTCGCGGGGACCGATCCGGTCTCGCGGCTCGCGGAGCTCTTCAAGCCGTACGTGGGCGGGCCGTGCAGCATCGCCATCCGGCTGGAGAGCGCCTCGGCGAGCGCGGTGCTGGCGCTCGACGAGCAGTGGTCGGTACGACCCGTGCGCGAACTGATGGATCGTCTCGCGGCGCTCGTGGGGCGCGATCACGTGCGCGTGTATTACGGCGCACAACGCGCGGGTGGCAACGGAGCCCCGAGCGCCGAGCAGGCCGGCAACTGAAGGCCGAACGTGGCACTCGCGATCGTGAGGCTCGGCAGCCCGCGAACACGCGGTGAAGGCACGCGGCTGGGCACCGTGCGCCGCCCACCGCGGGGTGTGCCCAAACGCGAATTCGCGCGGCGCGACTTCTACGATGTCTGGCTGCCCGAGCTCGCGCCCAGCGCCGCGCTCATGCAAACGGTCGATCGCGACGATCCGCGCTGGTGGCCGCGGTTCGCGCGGCGCTTCCGCACCGAAATGCGCCAGCCGGTGCCGAGTCACCTGCTCGATGCGCTCGCCGCGCTGTCGCACCACACGGACTTCGCCATCGGCTGCTACTGCGAGGACGCGCAGCGCTGCCACCGCAGCGTGTTGCGCGACCTGCTGGTCAAGCGCGGTGCCAGACTCAGGTCGCCGTGATGCATTCGATGCCACGCTCCGATAGCATGGCGCGGCCATGGACCTGAATTTCCTGGAATTCGAACAACCGATCGCCGAGCTCGAAGCCAAGATCGACGAGCTCAAGTTCCTGGGCTCGGATACCGAGATCAACATCGGCGAGGAAATCGCGCGACTCAAAGCCAAGAGTCGTGCACTCACCACCAGCATTTTCGCGAGCCTTACGCCCTGGCAGATCACGCAGCTCGCGCGTCATCCGCAGCGGCCGTACACGCTCGACTACATCGGCCAGGTCTTCACCGAGTTCCAGGAACTGCACGGCGATCGCATGTATGGCGACGATCTGGCGATCGTCGGCGGCCTGGCGCGGCTCGAGGAACGCCCCGTGATGTTGATCGGACACCAGAAGGGGCGCGACACCAAGGAGCGCGTGCGCCGCAACTACGGCATGCCCAAGCCCGAGGGCTACCGCAAGGCGCTGCGCCTGATGAAGCTCGCCGAGCGCTTTCAGATGCCGCTCGTCACGCTCATCGACACACCCGGTGCATACCCGGGCGTGGGCTCGGAGGAGCGCGGCCAGAGCGAGGCCATCGCGCGCAATCTCTTCGAGATGAGCACGCTCGCGGTGCCGATCGTGAGCGTGGTGATCGGGGAGGGCGGTTCGGGCGGCGCGCTCGCGATCGGCGTGTGCGATCGCCTGCTGATGCTCCAGTACAGCATCTACTCGGTGATCTCACCCGAGGGTTGCGCTTCGATCCTGTGGAAGAGCGCCGACAAGAAGGAACTGGCGGCCGAGGCGATGGGGCTCACCGCGGATCGCCTGAGCAAGCTTGGCCTGGTGGACGAGATCATTCGCGAGCCGCTCGGCGGCGCGCATCGCGATTCGACCGCCATGGCCGAAACGCTCAAGGCCGCGCTGGTGCGCAGCCTCGGCGAGCTCGATAGTCAACCCATCGCGAAGGTGCTCGAGACGCGCAGCGCGCGCTTGCAGTCCTTCGGAGTATTTGCGGGGGCGTGAGGACGGTGCCGGCACGCGGCACTGAACGGCCATGGTGCCCGCTTTTTCCGTCACGCTGCTGCGCGAGTCGCTGACGCGACTGCTGGGCGACACACGCGCGCCCCGTTGCTGCGTGGCCTTCAGCGGCGGCGTGGACTCGACCGCCTTGCTGCACGCCTTCTGTCAGCTGCGTGAGGGCTTCGAGCTCACCCTGTGGGCAGTGCACGTCAACCACCACCTGCAGCAGGCTGCTGACGAGTGGGCGGCTCACTGCCTCAAGATGGCTGAGCGGCTCTCGGTGTCACTCGACATCCTGGATGTACAAGTCCGGCCGCCTCGCGGCGAATCGCTGGAAGCGGCGGCGCGCACGGCGCGCTACGCTGCGATCGCCGGGCACCTGGTCGCGGGTGAGCACGTCATCACGGCTCATCACCGCGAAGACCAGCTCGAAACCATCCTGCTGCGGCTGGTCCGTGGGGCCGGGGTCGCCGGTCTCGGCGGGATGCCGGAAGTGGTGCCGCTCGGCGCGGGACGGTTGCTGCGGCCGTTGCTTGGTGTCGAGCGGAGCGCCCTGGTGACGTACTGCCAGGCGGCGCAATTGCCCTGGATCGACGACTCGAGCAATGCCGACCTGCGGTTCGATCGCAATTTCCTGCGGGCGCGGGTGATTCCCGCGCTGCGCGAGCGTTGGCCCGCCGTCGCGGATTGCGTGGCGCGCTCAGGCAGCCACCTGGCGGAGGCGCGCACGCTCCTCGACGAGCGGGCGCACGAGGATCTGGCGCTGGCGCGCGACGGCGATGGGCTGCGGGTTGCGGTGTTGCGGGGACTCGCACCGGCGCGAGTCCGAAACTTGCTGCGATTCTGGATCGAAGCCGCCGGCGCTCCGCTGCCCTCGAGCGCCGTGCTCGACCAGGTGATGACGCAGATGCTCGGCGCGCGGCGTGACGCCACGCCCCTGGTCGTCGTCGGCGAGCGCGAAGTGCGCCGCTATCGCGACGTGTTGTACCTGTGTGAAGCGCCACCCCCGGTACCAGCCGATGCGCTGAGCTGGTCGTGGCGCGAGCAGCCGGAGCTCGTGTTGCCCGCGGGGCTCGGCCGTCTGCGTCTGCGGAATGCAGGCGACGACGAAGCCGCTCTCGATTTGCCCGCGGGGCCTCTCACGATCGCCTGGCAGGGCTCGGGACTGAAGCTCCAGGTCGCGCCACGTGGCTCGCGACGGACGCTGCGCAACCTCTACCAGGAGCGTGGCATCGTGCCGTGGATGCGACCGCTCCTGCCGCTGGTATTTGCGGGCGACGCGCTGGTCGCCGTCGGCGATCTCTGGATCGACACCCGGTTTCGCCGTCCGGATGGCGAACGAGGCATCACGCTCGAGTGGCTCGACGCTCCGCCAGTCGTCTAAGTGACTGAGAACGCGCACCGTCGGTCGCGTTGCGTTGAGGCAGCAGCCCCATTCTGGTATCGTGATCGCCCGTCGAAAATTTGCGGCTGATGTGGCGCAAGTGAGCGGCGGGCCCAGCAAGCTCTCCCCGACTCCCGCCCGTTGCCATTCTTAATTTATCCGGCGGGTGACTCCGATCATGACCCGTTTTGTATTTGTTACTGGTGGTGTCGTTTCCTCGCTCGGAAAAGGCATCGCTGCCGCTTCGCTCGGCGCCATCCTCGAGGCCCGCGGCCTCAAAGTAGCGATGGTGAAGCTCGACCCGTACATCAATGTCGATCCCGGGACGATGAGCCCGTTCCAGCACGGCGAAGTGTTCGTCACGCGCGACGGCACCGAGACCGACCTGGACCTCGGTCACTACGAGCGCTTCGTGCGCACCACCACGGGACGCAACAGCAATTTCACTACCGGCCGCATCTATGAGCGCGTGATCGCGAAAGAGCGCCGCGGCGATTATCTCGGCGCGACGGTCCAGGTCATCCCGCACATCACCGACGAGATCAAGCGCAGCATCCGCCTGGGCGCGGGGGATGCGGACGTGTGCATGGTGGAGATCGGTGGCACGGTCGGCGACATCGAATCGCTGCCGTTCCTCGAGGCCATCCGCCAGATGGGGGTCGAGCTCGGCCGGAACAATGTCGTGTACATGCATCTCACGCTGATCCCGGTGGTCGGCAGCTCCAACGAGATCAAGACCAAGCCCACGCAGCATTCGGTCAAGGAGCTGCGCGGCATCGGTATCCAGCCCGACGTGCTCCTGTGCCGCTGCAGGGCGGCGCTGCCGGACGAGCACCGGCGCAAGATTGCGTTGTTCACCAACGTCGAAGAGCGTGCGGTGATCTCAGCGGTGGATGCCGACGACATCTATCGCATCCCCATCCTGCTGCACGAGCAGGGGCTCGATGACATCGTGGTCGAGAAGCTCCGCCTGCAGGCGAATCCCACCGATCTCGGCGAGTGGCGCCATGTCGTCAACGCCAAGATGACTCCCGAGGCCCAGGTGAACGTCGCGATGGTCGGCAAGTACGTGCAGATCCGCGATTCCTACATTTCCCTCAACGAGGCACTCACGCATGCCGGCGTTCGCACCCGCACGCGCGTGAACGTGCACTACATCGAGTCTGCGGATCTGGAAACGCAGGGCCTCGGCGCCCTGGAGGGCATGGACGCGATCCTCGTGCCAGGCGGCTTCGGCGAGCGTGGCATCGAGGGCAAGATCAGGGCCGCCGAATATGCGCGACGCCACGGCATCCCCTATCTCGGCATCTGTCTCGGCATGCAGGTGGCGGTGATCGAATACGCCCGTCACGTGGCCGGACTCGAGGGGGCGCATAGCACTGAATTCAACCGCGCGACGCCCCACCCGGTGATCGCGCTGATCACGGAATGGCAGGACCGCGTGCACGGTAGCCAGAGCCGCGACGACGCTTCCGACAAGGGGGGCACGATGCGCCTGGGCGAACAGGAGTGTCGCATCGTGCCGGGCACGCTCGCACACGCCATCTACGGGCGCGACCGCATCATGGAACGGCATCGCCACCGCTTCGAATTCAACAACCGCTATCTCGAGCGGCTGACGAAGGCGGGACTCAGGTTTTCAGGCTTCTCGGCGGATGGGCTGGTCGAGCTCATCGAGCTGCCCGGGCATCCCTGGTTCATCGCCTGCCAGTATCACCCCGAGTTCAATTCCACTCCGCGTGACGGCCATCCGCTCTTCACCGGGTTCATTCGCGCCGCGCGCCACTACCGCGCCGCGCAGCTTCCGGCTGCGGCCAGTGCATGAAGCTGCATGGCTTCGAAGTCGGTCCGGACCAGCCCTTCTTCCTGATCGCTGGGCCGTGCGTCGTTGAGAGCGAGCGGCTGGTTCTCGATACGGCGGCGAAGCTCAAGGACATTACCCAGCGGCTCGGCATCCCGCTCATCTTCAAGTCGTCCTTCGACAAGGCCAATCGCTCCTCGCAGAAGAGTTTTCGCGGACCTGGGCTGGAGGAGGGCCTGCGCATCCTGGGCGAGGTGCGCCGGCAGCTGAAGCTGCCCGTGCTCACCGACGTGCACGAGGACACGCCGCTCGCGGAAGTGGCGCCCGAGGTCGATGTACTGCAGACGCCGGCCTTTCTCTGCCGGCAGACCAACTTCATCCTGAACGTGGCCTCTCAGGGCAAACCCGTCAACATCAAGAAGGGCCAGTTCCTGTCGCCATGGGAAATGCAGAACGTGGTGGACAAGGCACGCTCGACGGGCAACCAGCAGATCATGGTGTGCGAACGCGGCTTCTCGTTCGGCTACAACAACCTGGTTTCCGACATGCGCTCACTGATGGTGATGCGCTCGACCGGCTGTCCGGTGGTGTTCGATGCTACGCACTCCGTGCAGTTGCCGGGCGGGAAGGGATCCGCCTCCGGCGGGCAGCGTGAGTTCATACCGGTGCTCGCGCGCTCCGCAGTGGCGGCCGGCATCGCGGGATTGTTCATGGAAACGCATCCGGATCCGGACAAGGCGTTGAGCGACGGCCCGAACGCCTGGCCGCTCGATCGCATGGAGTCGCTCCTGACGACGCTCAAGGCGCTCGACGCCGCGACCAAGGCGAAGCCCTACGAGGAGTCGAGGCTATGAGCCGCATCGCGGATATCCAGGGACGCGAAATCCTCGATTCGCGCGGCAACCCCACGGTGGAAGCCGACGTCGTGCTCGATTCCGGCGTCATGGGTCGTGCCGCCGTGCCTTCCGGCGCTTCCACCGGGACGCGCGAAGCGGTGGAATTGCGCGACGGAGATCCCAAGCGCTATCTTGGCAAGGGCGTGCTGCACGCCGTCGCGAACGTGAACGGTGCGATCCGCACCGCGCTCGTCGGGCGGGACGCCCAGGACCAGCGCGGGCTCGATGCGCGCATGATCGAGCTCGACGGCACCGACAACAAGTCGCACCTCGGTGCCAATGCGATCCTGGCGGTGTCGCTCGCCGCCGCGCACGCCGCGGCGAATGACCGCAAGCTCCCGCTTTTCCGCCATCTCGCCGGCGATCGCGAGCCCGAGCTGCCGGTGCCGATGATGAACATCATCAACGGCGGTGCGCACGCCGACAACAACGTCGACATCCAGGAATTCATGATCCTGCCGGTGGGCGCGCCGTCCTTCAGCGAAGCGGTGCGCTATGGCGCGGAGATCTTTCATACGCTGAAGAGAGTGCTGCACAAGCAGGGGCTCGCCACGGCCGTCGGCGATGAGGGTGGTTTCGCGCCCAACCTGCCGTCGAATGAGGCAGCCCTCGAGACCATCATCGAAGCCGTCCAGCTCGCGGGCTATACGCCGGGCGGCGATGTCTATCTCGGGCTCGATGTCGCGAGCTCGGAATTCTTCCGCGAGAACGTTTACACGCTCGAGTCCGAGGGGCGCGAGTTCAGCGCTGCGCAGTTCGTCGATTACCTCGCCGACCTCGTCGGCCGCTATCCCATCGTCACGATCGAGGACGGCATGAGCGAGAGCGATTGGCAGGGGTGGGCGCTCCTGACGCAGCGGCTCGGCCGCCGCGTCCAGTTGGTGGGTGACGACCTGTTCGTCACGAATACGCGCCTCCTCAAGGAGGGCATCGACAAGGGCATCGCCAACTCGATCCTCATCAAGGTGAACCAGATCGGCACGCTTACCGAGACGCTGGCCGCGATCGAGATGGCGCGCGCGGCAGGTTACAGCGCAGTGGTGTCGCATCGCTCCGGCGAGACCGAGGATCACACCATCGCCGACATCGCGGTCGCGACCGGGGCGACGCAGATCAAGACCGGATCGTTGTCGCGCTCCGATCGCATCGCCAAGTACAACCAGCTGCTGCGCATCGAGGCGCAGCTCGGCGCGCACGCGCGCTATGCCGGCCGCGGGGCATTCCCCGTCGAGCTGCGATAGCGGATCTGCTAGGCTCGTTGCGATGAAAATTTTCACTGCCATCCTGGCCCTGGCGCTGCTGGCGTTGCAGTACCGCCTGTGGCTCTCCGCTGACGGCGTAAACGAAGTGCGCCGGCTCGAGAGCGCCGTCGCCGCGCAGCAACGCGAGAACGCGGAGCTCGAAGCGCGCAATGCGCAGCTCGCGGCGGAAGTCGAGAATCTCAAGAAGGGACTTGACGCCGTGGAAGAGCGCGCGCGCAGCGACCTCGGGATGGTGCGGGCCAACGAGACCTTCTACCAGGTGGTCACGCCCGAGCCGCTGGACGCGACCGGGGAGGGCGCAAGGCCCGAGTCGAGCGACGGCAATGCTGCGGATTCCGAGTCGCCGGACCGTGGGCCACGCGGCTCCCAGCAAGCTTCGGCACGATGAGCCGGACCGGTGCGGTTCGCCGCTGGGCGGTCATTCCCGCGGCCGGCCGCGGCGAGCGCATGGGCACGGGCGAGCCGAAGCAGTATCGAACCCTGTGCGGACGCTCGCTCCTCGAGCATGCGCTGCAGCCGTTCCTCGTGCACTCGGGTATCCAGGGCGTCGTCGTGGCGCTGGCCGCGGGCGATCGCGCCTGGCCAGCACTCGCATGCGCGCGCGATGAGCGCATCCGCACGGTGGAGGGCGGAGCTGAGCGAATGTACTCGGTCGCGAATGGATTGCAGGTACTCGAGCGCGATGCCGCAGCCGAGGATTGGGTGCTGGTCCACGATGCGGCGCGACCCTGCCTGCGTTCCGCGGACCTGGACCGCTTGATTGCCGAGTTGGACCACGATGACGTGGGTGGCCTGCTCGCACTACCGATCGGCGATACGATCAAGCGCAGCGACGATTCCACGGCACGGGTCGCGGAAACCCTCGAACGGGGTGGGCTGTGGGCGGCGCAAACGCCGCAGATGTTCCGCTTCGGACTCCTGCGTCGGGCGCTCGCGCATTGTGCACAGAGCAATCGCGCCGTCACGGACGAAGCCAGTGCCATCGAGGCCCTGGGCCTGCAGCCGCGACTGGTGGCCGGCAGTGCACGGAATCTCAAGGTGACCCGCGAAGAAGACCTCGCGCTCGCCGAGGCGATCCTGCGAGCGAGCGCAGCGTGAGCGCCAGCACCCGTGTCGGCATCGGTTTCGACGTGCATGCCTTTGCGGATGGCGATTTCATCATGCTGGGAGGCGTGCGCGTTCCCCACGAGCGCGGCGTGCACGCTCACTCGGACGGCGACGTCGTGGTGCACGCGTTGTGCGACGCCTTGCTCGGCGCCGCCGGGCTGGGTGACATCGGCATGCATTTTCCGGACACCGACCCGCAGTGGCGCGGGGTGGCCGGTGCGGTGCTGCTCGAACGGGTGCTCGCGATGCTGCTCGCGCGGGGCTTCGAGCCGGTGAACGTCGACGTGACGATCCTCGCGGAGCGACCACGCATCGCGCCGCATCGCGAAGCGATGCGGCGGCGGCTCGCGGAAAGGCTCGACCTGCCGCCCGAGATGGTCAACGTAAAGGCAACCACCACGGAGCAGCTCGGGCTGATCGGCCGCGGCGAAGGCCTCGCCGCGCAGGCCATTGCGCTGGTGGAGAGTCTCGCGCGGGACGGCTGACTTGAGCCCGGTGCCTCCTCATTGGCGCACGGCCGCGCTCGAGCCGCTGCGCGCCTTCGGACCGCCACCGCTTGCAGGGACGATCCGCAGCGTTCCCGAAGATTTCGCAGTCGAAGAGGAACTCGGCTTCGCACCCGACGGAGCCGGGCAGCATTTGCTGCTCAAGATCCGCAAGCGGGACGCCAATACGGAATGGGTGGCGCGGGCGATCGCCAGGCAGGCGCGCGTACGCCCGAGCGACGTCGGGTTTGCCGGACTCAAGGATCGGCACGCGGTAGCGGTGCAATGGTTCAGCGTGCCGCGCGCGGGGGAGGCGGGCGCCGCATCGTGGCTCGAATTCCGCCATCCCGAGTTCACGGTACTCGAAGCTCATGCGCATGGGCGCAAGCTCCGTCGTGGCTCCCTGGCTGCCAACCGATTCCGCATTCGCGTGCGCGCGCTGCGCGGCGACCGCGCGGCGCTCGCCGCGCGACTCGCATTGATCGGCACACGCGGCGTACCCAACTATTTCGGACCGCAGCGCTTCGGCCGCGACGCGGCCAACCTGCACGCGCTCGCGCACTGGGCTCTCGAAGGCCGCGAATTGCGCGGCCGCGCGGAGCGCAGCTTCACCTTGTCCGCCGGCCGCAGCGTCGTGTTCAATGCCGTGCTCGCGCGACGCGTGCAGGATGCGAGCTGGGATCGGCTGCTCGATGGCGAAATCGTCAACCTCGATGGCAGTGGCAGCGTATTCAGGATCGAAGCACCGCCCCTGGACGTCGCTGAACGGTGCGCAGCGCTCGATGTACATCCAACAGGGCCGCTGTGTGGTCGCGGTGACTTGCGACCGAGCCTCGCTGCGGCCGCGGTGGAGGATGAAGTGAGCGCTGCCTTTACGGCCGTCACCACGGCGCTCGAAACGGCCGGGTTGCAGCGCGAACGGCGGGCGCTCAGGCTGAAGGTGGAAGCACTCGCGGCAGACCTCGGCGAAGACCTCGAGCTGAGCTTCAGGCTCGGCTCGGGCGCATTCGCGACGGCGGTGTTGCGCGAGCTCGTCGATGCGGACGTTGCAGGAGTCACCACATGATCGACATCACCGACCATGGACAGATTCGCGAATTGCGCCTGGCCCGTCCGCCTGCGAACGCGCTCAATCCCGAACTGTTGCACCGCCTGGCCGACGAGCTCGCTGCGGGCAGCTCAAGCGGCTCACGGGCAATCGTGATCTCCGGACGCCCGGGCATGTTCACGGGTGGGCTGGATGTGCCGGAGCTCCTGCGGCTCGACCGCGCACAGATGCGGGAGGCGTGGAAGGTCTTTTTCGATGTGCAGAGGCGGCTCGCGGCCTCGCCCATCCCGGTGGCCGCCGCGATCACGGGTCACAGCCCCGCGGGTGGCGCCGTGCTGGCCTTGTATTGCGACTACCGGGTCATGGCAGACGGCGCCTTCAAGATTGGCCTGAACGAGGTCCAGGTGGGCCTGTGCCCGGGCCCGGTGATCTATGCCGTTCTGCGCCGCCTCGTCGGGCCGCGTCATGCGGATCAACTGATCAGCAGCGGTCTGCTCCTGACGCCAGCTCAGGCCCTGGAAATCGGCCTGGTGGACCGCATCGTGCCCGAGGGCGAAGTCGTGCCCGCCGCCGTCGCATGGGCGCAATCCATGGCTGCGTTGCCGCCCAAGGCCGTGGCCGCCACGCGCCGGTTTGCGCGGCAGGACCTCATCGCGCTCCTCGAGGGACTCGGACCGAACGACTATCAAATGATGGTGGACGCGTGGTTCAGCGACGAGACCCAGCGCACCCTGCACGCGCTGGTCGAGCGGCTGAAGAAGCGCGGTTGAGGAGGACGCTAGCGCCGGCTCAGCAGCACGTAGATCGCGCCGGTACCGCCGTCGACCGGCCGTGCGGACGTAAATGCCAGGACCGCGTCGGTCTTCTGCAGGATCAGGCTGGCCGTGTGCTTGAGCACCGGTCCGCGGTGCCCGGAGCGCAGCCCCTTGCCATGGATGATGCGCACGCAATGCGTGCCCGAGCGCAGCATTTCTTCGAGAAACTCGCGCAAGCGCATCTTCGCTTCGACCACCGTGAGACCGTGCAGATCGAGCTCAGCCTCGACGCGATACTCGCCGCGGCGCAGTTTCCTGAGCACGGCATCCTTGATGCCGGCGCGACGGAAAGTGAGCTCATCACCCGTTTCGGCGAGCAGGTCCCCGGGCGAAAGCTCGAGGCTTTCCGCGAGCACTTTGCGCTCGTCGAGTCGCGCAAAGCGCGCGCGCGGCCGCGGCTTGGGCGGCGTCACGCGCGCTGGCGTGCGCAATCGCTTGACGTCACGCACCGCTTCGCGGAACAGGCGTTTGTCGTCCGAGTCGTCGTTCACCGGTGTGTCCTGAACGTTGGACGCCGGGCCGGCCGTTCCTATGCCCGGCGCAGCCGCTTCCAGTATAGTTGCGCGTACAACCTCACGCGCCAGCAATCGGATTGAAAATTCTCCTGAGCAATGACGACGGCTACCGCGCCGAGGGTATCCGTCGCCTGGCCGAGGCTGTGCGCGACCTCGGGCGTGTCACGATCGTGGCACCCGAGCGCAACCGCAGCGGCGCGGGCAATTCCCTCACGCTGGAGTCGCCATTGCGAGTCTTCCAGGTGGAGGAGAACGTCTATTACGTGAACGGCACGCCGACCGACTGCGTGCACCTGGCGATCTCGGGACTGTTCGAAGACGAGCACGACATGGTGGTCTCCGGTGTCAACGACGGTGCCAACCTGGGCGACGACGTGTTGTATTCCGGAACCGTCGCGGCGGCCATCGAGGGCCGCTTTCTCGGCCTGCCGACGATCGCGGTATCGCTCTGCACGCAGCCGGAGAGCGGTCGGCATTTCGCGAGCGCGGCGCGCGTGGCACGCGAGCTGGTCATGCATCTCGTGAAGTCCCCGCTCCACGCCTCGACCATTCTCAACGTCAACGTTCCCGACCGTCCGTACGAGGAACTTCGCGGCGTACGTGCCACGCGACTCGGCAATCGGCATCGCTCGGAGCGTGTCGTGCGCAGCCAGGATCCGCGCGGCAAGCCGATCTACTGGCTGGGCCCGGCCGGGCCGGGACAGGACGCCGGACCGGGCACGGACTTCCATGCCGTTGCCGAGGGATTCGTGTCGGTCACACCCTTGCAGATCGATCTCACGCGACATGCGACGCTCGAGGCGGTGGGCGAATGGCTGCGAGCTCTCCATGACTGACCTGCGGCTGAGCGGCATCGGCATGACCTCGGCGCGTACCCGCGAGCGCCTGGTGCAGAGGCTCAAGGACAACGGCATCCGCAACCCAACCGTGCTCGACCGCATTCGCAGCGTGCCGCGCCACCTGTTCGTGGATGAGGCGATCGCGAGCCGTGCGTACGAGGACGTGGCGCTGCCGATCGGCTTCGGGCAGACCATCTCGCAGCCCTGGATCGTCGCGCGCATGACCGAAGCGCTGCTCGAGGGCGGCCCACTCAACGACGTGCTCGAGATCGGCACGGGATGCGGATATCAAACGGCGGTGCTCGCGCCGCTCGTCGGCAAGATCTATTCGATCGAACGCGTCGCGCCGCTGCTGGAGCGCGCACGCGAGAGGCTCAAGGAGCTCGGAATCAAGAACGTGCGCTTCCGCCACGGAGACGGCGGTCAGGGATGGCTGGCGCACGCGCCCTACGACGGCATTCTGGTGGCCGCGGCGCCGCACGCCATTCCCGACGTGCTCCTCGAGCAGCTCGCCCCGGGTGGCCGGATGGTGGTGCCGATCGGCGCCGAGGGCGAGCAGGAACTGATGCGCATCACCCGCGAGGACAATCGCGTCAAACGCGAGCGACTGGGCGCCGTAGCTTTCGTCCCGCTGGTGCAAGGCCCGGTCTGATCCGCCGTCGCGCCGAGATGCACACGCGGGGGCATAGCGGCCGATGCTGTGTGCGTCTCGCGGGACTCGGCGTCGCGGTGCTCGCGTTGCTCGTGGCGTGCGGCGAGCCGTACCGCAAGCCCGAACCGACCAGGCAGCAGTACTACACCGTGCGTACCGGCGACACGGTGTATTCAATCGCGTGGCGTCACGGCCTCGACTATCGCGAGCTTGCGCGCTGGAATCAGCTGCCTGCCGACTATCGCATCTACCCGGGCCAGCCCCTCAGGCTCACACCGCCGCCAGGTTCGCGCGATTCACCGAGTCCGGGCCATGCGGCGTCGAGCGTTGGTAAACCGCCCGACCCGCCCGGCGTGGACAATGTTGCGAGCTGGTCATGGCCGACCGAAGGCACCCTCACGGCCGTGCAGCACACCGCCACCGGCTCGCAGGGTCTGACCATCGCCGGTCACGAGGGCCAGGTGATTCGCGCCGCCGCACCCGGCAAGGTGGTGTACCTCGGCAGCGGTCTGCGTGGCTTTGGGCAGTTGCTGATCATCAAGCACACCAACGTCTTCCTGAGCGCGTACGGCCACAATCGCGCGCTCTCGGTGCACGAGGGCGACGAAGTTGCGGGTGGGCAGCCGATCGCGGAGATGGGTTTAGGACCCAACCGTAAGCCCATGCTCTATTTCGAGATCCGGTATAACGGCAAGCCCGTCGATCCGAGGCTCTATCTGCCACCGCGTCCGGGACAGTGATTCGGGCCGGTCGCCCTGATCCCCTTCATGCGCCCTGGCGGGAAACCCTTAGATCTATTCTAGGCACCCCGGACCAAATCCGCCTTGTCCAGCAAACACTTCGGCCCTTTTTCGAGGTTGCGCCTCAGCTCATCGTCCGATTAACATGTCGCCAATCGAAGACAGTGCCAACGGGCACACCGCGAGAAGACACAGGGGCGAAGGGGGACGTCAGACAACAACAAGAACAACGCAGAACAACAAGAAGAAGGTGCAATTGTTCGAATCTGTCAGCTTCGAATAATTGGTTGGTGATTGAAGCTTTTGTTCCCTGTGTCTTCTCTCGGTGTGCTCGCCTGACAAGCTACCGACCACGCTCAAGCCCCGGCGGGATCCAGCATCAGCGCCGCGGCGACCTTGCGCCCCTCCTGCACCAGCACGTTGTATGTGCGGCACGCCGCGCGCGTGTCCATGACTTCGATTCCGACACCGGCGCGATGCACGGCTGCGAGCGTATGCGCGTCGGGAAATTCCTGCCGCGATCCGGTGCCGAGCAGAATTACCTCGGGCTCGAGGTCGAGTGCTCGCTGCAGGTGTTCCGGGCTGAGCTCGCGGACATTGCGCGGTGGCCAGTCGAGCAGCATGTCGGTCGCGGTCAGAATGAGACTCGCGCGGATCAGGCGCTCACCCACGCGGACTTCGGTGCTCGAGCATGCTTGCACGAGGTTGGCGGAGGTCGATCCCTGCAGAGCGAATTTCATCTGCGTACGATAAGGCA
>DATIEU010000186.1:0-4799 GCA_035455565.1 Steroidobacteraceae bacterium
GCTCACAGCCCACCGAGTGCATGCTGGCGCCGATTGGTTGATATGCTCCTGAGCGCAGCAGGAATTCGCGCTGCACGGCATACGCCTCGCGCTCGCGCTGGATGACGGAATCGCAGGAATGGTCCTCTTCGTAGCGTCCGGATTGCTGCTGCAGAAAGTGCACGAGCTCATGAACGACGATGGAGCTTGCGTAGAGGCTCGTTACCGGATCCAGACGGTTGTCCAGAAAAATCCTCGGCCCGGGCGGATACCAGCCGAGCACCTTGCACTCGTGCCCGCGGCAGGCTTCCGCGACGAGATAGCTGTGGGGAACCTTGACGATCTCAGGTTGCGTCATCGGACGGGAATACCCGGAGAGCGTAGCCGCCCAAGACATCAGGATTGCGAGCAGTTCATCCATTGCAGGACGATCAATGCAATCGCGATGCCAGCCGATAACTCGCTGCTTCTTGGTCCGATGGGGTGGGCGTGCTGAAAACGCCCGCAATGGCCTGCGAGCTCGCCCGCAGGATTTCGTGGCTACTCGCGTCCGGTTGTGGTCAGCCGCTCTCGTACTCGCCGCGGCTGATTCCCAGTTTCTTGATGCGAAAGCGCGCGGTGCTCGGCTTCAGGTCGAGCAGTCGCGCTGCGCCATGCGGACCCTCGATCACACCGCGTGTCTGCCGGAGCACCGCGATGATGTGCTGGCGCTCAACTTCTTCGAGCGAGGTCGCAGGGGGCGCGGACATCGACGGCTGAGCGGACGCGCGCTCGCCTCGATGCGCGTCGGCACCCGGCGCGGCTTGTGCGGCTTCGACTTCCGGCCCTAGTTCCCAGTCGATCACCAGCTCGGGTCCGCTCGCGAGAACTGCGGCGCGCTCGATCGCATTCTGAAGATCACGAACATTGCCGGGCCAGGAGTGCTCCACGAGCAGCTCCAGACTCTCAGCCTGAATGCGCGTGATCTCCTTGCCGAGCTTGCGCGCGCTGCGCGCGAGAAAATGCACGGCGAGCGCAGGTATGTCTTCGCGTCGTGCTCGCAGCGGCGGCACCTCGATCGGAAAAACGTTGAGCCGATAGTAGAGGTCGGCGCGGAAGCGGCCGCTCGCCACATCGCGCTGCAGATCGCGATTCGTGGCGGCAATCACGCGCACGTCCACGCGAACCGTCCTGGAGCTGCCGACCGGCTCGAATTCCTGCTCCTGCAGCACGCGCAGCAGCTTGGTCTGAGTCTCCAGCGGCAGCTCACTGACCTCGTCGAGGAACAGGGTACCGCCGTCCGCGAGCTCGAAGCGACCGATGCGGCGCTCGGTCGCGCCCGTGAATGCACCCTTCGTATGACCGAACAGTTCGCTTTCGACCAGTCCAGCAGAGATCGCGCTGCAGTTGAGCTTGACCAGCGGTCGCTGACGACGCGGGCTGCGCTCATGAATCGCGCGCGCAATGAGCTCCTTGCCAGTGCCGGTTTCGCCCTCGATCAACACCGTGGTGTCGCCACGGGCCACTTGATCGACCTTGCGCATCACCGCCGCCAGCGCCTTGCTCTCGCCGATGATCTCGCCGTGGTTGGCACCCTCGGAAATCTCGTCCTGGAGGTAGCGATTCTCCGCCTGCAGTCGCTGCTGCAGCTGCTGCACTTCCTCGAGGGCCGTCTTCAGCTCGGCGGTGCGCGCCGCCACTTTCTGCTCCAGGTTCGAGTTGGCTTCCGCCAGCTCGCGTCTCAGCCGCGCGAGCGTCAGGTGCACGTTGACGCGCGCCAGCACTTCCTCATGCTGGAACGGCTTGCTCACATAGTCGGCGGCACCCGCCTCGAACGCACGCACTTTGTCGTGCAGCTCGGAGAGCGCGGTCATGAAAATGACGGGAATCTGCGCGGTCGCCGGCTCACGTTTGAGCCGCTTGCAGGTCTCGAAGCCGTCCAGGCCCGGCATCATCACGTCGAGCAGGATGAGCTCGGGATGCGCATAGCCTGCCTGCTCGAGAGCGCTCTCGCCGTCTCGCGCCACCAGCACCTTGTGACCTGCTCGGCCGAGCACTTCGAGCAAGACGCTCACGTTGGTGGGCGTGTCGTCGACGACGAGGATGCTGGCGCCCGGCAGGCCGCTCATGCGCGGTTCTCACGCAGAGGCAATAACACAGCCCTCAGGCCCTTCATGTCGAAGTTGCGAATCAGCCCGCGCAGCTCGTCCAGCTCTGCGTGCGGTACGCGGCTCGCCGTCTCGATCTCATCCAGCCGGCTCGTGAGGGCGCGCACATCTCCCATCATCGCGAGCTCATACAGCTCGTCGATGGCCGATTTCGACAAACCGCTGAGCCCGACCTGCGCCGCGCGCGCGTGATGCTCGGGCGGGGGGCTGCGATCGCGGTTGGCGCCGTTATAGATCCAGGTGAGCTGCAGATGCCTGCCCAGCACCTCTACCAGCTCGTCTAGCTTGACCGGCTTGGACAGGAAATCATCGCTGCCTGCCTGCTCGCACTGCGTACGCGTGACCTCGAAAGCGCTCGCCGAGATGGCAATGATCGGTCGCCTGCCAAAAGTCGTGTCCCCGCGCAGGCGGCGGATTGCCTCGAATCCGTCCAGCACGGGCATGACGAGGTCCATGAGGACCAGGTCCGGCGATGAAGCCTGCGCTACCATCACCGCCTGGGCGCCATCGACCGCCTCGACGGTCTCGAAACCGATAGAGTTGAGGAAGCTCACGAGGATGTGCCGGTTTTCCTGCTTGTCATCGGCGATCAGGATGCGGCGCTTGCGACCTTCGTAGCCGCACACTCGCGGCGCGTGTTGCCGGCGCGCATCCGTCGCGCTCGCAATCTCGGTGACGTCGAGCTCGACGGTGAAGACACTTCCCTGCCCGGGCGTGCTGCGCACGTTCAGCGTTCCGTCCAGGCTGGTGATCAGCTTGCGGCAGATCGGCAAACCAAGCCCGGTGCCCTCGACATGGCGGCCCGGCTGCCGGACCTGGTGGAAGGGCTCGAAAATGCGTTCCAGATTTCCCGCATCGATGCCGATGCCGGTGTCCTCCACCTCGAATCGCAGGCGGCTCCGGCCACCGTTCTGCGCCACGCGGCTGGCGCGAAATCGGACGGCGCCGGAATCCGTGAACTTGACGGCGTTGCCAAGCAGATTGATGAGGATCTGGCGAAGCTTGCGCGCATCCGTCTCTATGACGTCCGGCAGCGCACTGCCGGTCTCATAGGAGAAGCTCAGGTTCGCCTGCGTCGTCCGTATGCGTGCGATATCGACGACCTCGCGCAGAAACGCATCGAGCATCACGCGTCCGATTTCGACTTCGAGCCGCCCCGCCTCGATCTTGGCAAGATCGAGAACCTCGTTGATCAGCGTGAGCAGGTGCTCGCCGCTGCGCTCGATGGCTTCCACGCTCTCGAGCTGCTGCGGGCCAAGCGTGTCATCGCGCTTCAGCAGCTGGGCGTAGCCGAGGATGCCGTTCATTGGCGTCCGCAGCTCGTGGCTCATGCTGGCCAGAAAATCGCTCTTGGCCCGATTCGCCGCCTCCGCCGCATCCTTGGCGCGCTGCAGCGCCACCTCCGCATCGCGGCGTGCGATAGCACCGGCGACGATCTCACCGAGGAGGCGCAGCAGACGCAAGTCCTGCTCGTTCCACATGTGCCCGTGCTTGAGCGAGTGAAACGCGATTGCGCCGATCGGACGCGTACCGTACATCATCGGCACCACCACCACCGCCACCGCATCCATCTTTTCCATCAGCCTGCGCAGGCCCGCCATCTCGGGCGGCAGCTCGTCGCGGCGTGGCGCAAACAGGACCTCGTTGCGCAGGAAGTAATCGAATATCTCGGGCGACTCGGAACGCTTGAGTACCGGAACGACCGGTATCGAAGCTGCGATTCCCGGGGCGTGCCACTCCAGAGTTACGGACGCAGTCTGGCCGTCGGGCGAAAGGCGCATCACACGGGCGCGATCACTGCGCGCGAAGCTGGCGACCTTGCCCGCCGCCCGCTGAATCTCGGTGTCGAGCTGTGAGAGATCGATGTTGACGAAATGCGTGGAGATGCTCGTGATCAATGCCTCGAGCTCGGCGCGCCGTTCGAGCCGCGCATTGCTCGCGCGTAGCTCCTCCTCGGCCTGCACGCGCACGACTTCGGCGCCGGCGCGCGCCGCGAAAATGCGTAGGATGCCGAAGTCCCGCTCGGCCCAATGCACTTCGGCGACATGGATGACCGCCAGATGACCGAGTATTCGGCCGTCCTGCGTCTGCAGGGGAATGGCGAGATAGCTTTCGGCACCGAGCTCCCGCTCCACGGGATAGCGATCCGACACGCCGCGATCGAAGGCCACGATGTCGCCGTTCAGGACCTCCGCACAGGGTGTATCCGCGATGTCGTAACTGACGTCCTCGTCCACGCTCGTGCCATTCCAGAACGCGATCACCTGCACGCGCCGATTGTCCGCGCTGAAGCGCGACACGAAGGCGAACTGCGTACCGAGCGCCAGCGCCAGCCCACGCACCAGCGCATGGAAGAACTCTCTGCCGGTCTGCGAGGCTGTGCTTTCGTCGATCAGCCTCAACAGCTCGAAGTCGGTTTTGATCGCCATGGACCGATGGTCGACGACGGGGTGGACGTTCGCGAGCGCCGCGCTCACGACGTCTTTCTTGCTGGGCATGTTACTCCAATTCGAGAATGCGTCGCGCAATTCGAGAAGGCCGCACGATTCGAACCTCGGTCGTGCGTCGTCAGCAAATCAAATGGCGACCGGCGTGGTATGTGCCGCAGGCGTTACCGACCGGGGGTGGCGTCCGAGCAGGTGGTCGAGCGAGAGCTTGCCCGGACCGTACACC
>DATIEU010000187.1:0-3772 GCA_035455565.1 Steroidobacteraceae bacterium
CGCTGCGCGAAATGCGTGGCCCCCGTCGGGCGTTAGCCTGGTCGTCGAGCTGAATGCCGAGCCAGGCGGAGGCCGCACAGATACGCGCCCGGATCGCGGGGGAGTTCTCGCCGATGCCGGCGGTGAAGACGAGGCCGTCGATGCCGCCGAGGGCCGCTGCGAGCGCGCCGATTTCCTTGGCGGCGCGGTAGACGAAATAGTCCACTGCCAGGCGCGCCGCGGGCTCAGCGCTTTCGAGCAGGACGCGCATGTCGTTACTGATGCCGGAGATGCCCAGCAGTCCCGACTTCTTGTAGAGAATCGTCTCCACTGCCTCGGCCGAGAGTTCCAGGTTCTGGAAGAGATACAGAATCACACCCGGATCGACAGCACCGGGTCGCGTACCCATGCAAAGGCCATCGAGCGCCGTGAAGCCCAGGCTGCTGTCGATGCTCTTGCGATCCTTCATCGCGCACAGGCTCGCACCGCTACCCAGATGCGCCACGAGCACCCGCCCGCGCGCGATTTCGGGCGCGACTTCGGGGAGCACTGAGGCGATGTACTCATAGGACAGGCCGTGAAAGCCGTAGCGCTGCACACCGGAGCGGCGAAACTCCTCGGGCAGCGGCACGAGTTCGGCGACCGCGGGCTGTCCGCGGTGAAAACTGGTATCGAAGCAGGCGACCTGAGGCGCACCCGGCAAACGCTCGGACACTGCTTCGATCGCCGCCAGGTTGTGCGGCTGATGCAAGGGTGCCAGCGGTTCGAGTGTGCGCAGGTCCTTGAGAACATCCGGGGTAACGATGACGGGTGCGGTGTAGCGCGCTCCGCCGTGCACGACGCGATGACCCACGCCGAGGACACTGCCGCCGCGATACCGCGCGCGCAGCCAGGCCGCGAGCGAATCGAGGGCCTGGCGCGCATCGCACACCGCTTTGTCGAGCTTGTCGTCGGCAATGACCTTGCCGGCCGCGTCCTTGGCGGAGAACCGCGGCGCCGTGCCGATGCCCTCGATCTGCCCGCGCGCATCGAGCTGCCAGGCGCCCACGTCGGGGCTCTGGTAGACGCAGAATTTCAGGCTCGAGGAGCCGGCATTGAGGACGAGAATGTAATCAGACATGAGGAGTTCTTTACTTTGCGACCGGCGATCCCTGACGCTTCGCATGTGCGGCGAGCATCGCGACGCCGCAGCTCGCAATGCGCGAGCGCACGCTGTCGGCACGGCTCGTCAGGATGATCGGCACTTTGGCGCCGAGCACCAGCCCGGCACTATCGGCATTGGCGAGAAAGCTCAGCTGCTTGGCGAGGATATTGCCCGACTCGAGGTCCGGCGTGAGCAGGATGTCGGGATCGCCGGCAACTTCGGACCGGATGCCTTTCACTTTGGCCGCTTCCTTGCTGATGGCGTTGTCGAATGCCAACGGCCCATCCAGCACGCCGCCTTTAATCTGCCCGCGCTCGGCCATCTTGCACAGACAAGCGGCGTCGATCGTCGCCTGCATTTTCGAGTTGACCGTCTCCACCGCAGCGAGGATCGCGACCTTGGGCATCTCGACTCCCAGCGAGACTGCCAGGTCGATGGCGTTCTGGCAGATGTCGACCTTGTCCTCGAGCGTGGGGTCGATGTTGATGGCGGCGTCCGTCACCACCAGGACCTTGTGATAGGTCGGCACGTCCATGATGAAAACGTGGCTGATGCGGCGCCCGGTGCGCAGCCCCGTCTCGCGCGCCACCACCGCGCCGAGCAGCTCATCGGTGTGGAGACTGCCCTTCATGAGGAGCTCGGCCTTGCCCTGTCGAACGAGCTCAACCGCCTTGTCGGCCGCTGCATGGCTGTGAGGCGCATCGACGATTTCGGTCTTTCCGAGTTCGATGCCCGCTTGCTTCGCGACGTCTTTGATCTTGCTGATCGGTCCGACGAGGATCGGCGTGATCAGCTTCTTGGCGCCGGCCTCGATCGCACCCGACAGCGCCGTTTGTTCGCAGGGATGCACGACGGCAGTGGGTATCGGCTCGAGCGCCCGGCACCGCTCGAGGAGCTTCTCGTACTTCCCGGTTCCCGTTTCTCTGTTCATGCGCGTGCTCCAGCAGCGACGGGAGCGGGCGGTCGCACCGCGGGCCCCGTCTCTTTCAAGATGAGAGTAAGAACGATGGCGAGCGCGACACCGTACATCAGCGGCGCGAATGTGAGCTGATAGTGCGCCAGCTCCATCTCGGCGGCGCCACCGCTGACGCGCACGAGCAGCGAGCCAAACACCGGCCCGAGCAGCGCGCTGAACGTGAAATTCAGAAAGTTCACCACGCCAGTGGCCGTACCGCTGAGCTCAGGCGGGTTGGCTTCCTTGATGACGGTGTACGGCAGCATCGCCGCGCCCGAGGCGATTCCGGCGATCAAGCCGATACTGTACGGCGGGAATACACCGACGCGGCCGTACAGGATCCAGGCGAGACAGGCGATCAGGACCAGCGCGCCACCGATGATCACGGGCTTGCGCCGACCGAGCTTGTCCGAGATGAAGCCGAGCAGCGGACAGCCGATGATCCAACCGAACGGCACCGCCGCCGAGCGCATGACCGCGGCCCCGTAGTCCATGCTGTGCGCCTCCTGGAGGTAACGCACACCCCAGATCATGTCGAAGATCGTCGTGGGGATGAAAATGAGGCCCGCGATCACCCCACACAGAATCGATTGCGGATTGCGAAACACGATGCCGAGCCCGCGCGCGGCGGCCTTCAGCCAATCGTCGCGCTGCTCGGTTCGCGCTCGCTTCGGCAGGAACGCGACCAACAGCACGCTGATCACGAGGCCGACGATGCCCATGAAGACCCAGAAGGCACTCCACGCGACGCCCGATGCGATCGCCGGCCCGACCAGGAACTGTCCCGCCGAGCCGCCGGCCATCCCGAACATCTGCGTGGCGCCGATCAGCGTCGCGGCGCGCGAGGCCGGGAAGTTCTGAGTGGCGATGTAGGCCGCGCCAATGAGCGCGAACACGCCGCCCGCACCTTGCAACAATCGGCCGATGCTGGCCAGCTCGCTGCTGCCCGTGGCGAAGAGCAGCGCGCCGATCCCAACGCACGCGGCGCCAATGGGAATCACCTTGCGAGGGCCGACGCGGTCCATCGCGACGCCGGCCACCAGGCTGAAAGGCGAATAGGCGTAATAGAAAAGGCCGACCAGCGTCGCGACACTCGCGGCGCTCATGCCGAACGCCGCGGACAGCTCCGGCATCATCACTGAAGGGGCGGAGCGCAGCGCGTACTGGTAGAAGTAGTAGACGGCTGCGATCAGCCAGGCGATCGCAGCCGTCCGGACAGCGCCTTGCACGTGACTGCCGGAAGGGGTCGTCACGGGTCCCGCTCCGCGGCAGGCGTCAGCAAAGCGTCACTGATACCGCGAGACCGCCCTCCGAAGTCTCCTTGTACTTCGAGTTCATTTCCTTGGCCGTCAGCGCCATCGCAGTGACCGTCGTGTCGAAGTCGACGCGGCGGTTGGCGGGGATCTCGTTGCTCGCGATCATGAACCCCGTCCACGACTTGACGGCACCGTAGGCGCAGCGCTCGATGCAGGGGATCTGCACGAACCCGGCGACCGGATCGCACGTCATGCCGAGGTGGTGCTCGAGCGACGACTCGGCGGCATTTGCGATGACCTGGTTGGAGAAGTCGTGCGCCTGGGCGAGGAATGCGGCGCCCATCGCGGAGGCCACGCCGATCTCGGCCTGGCAGCCGCCTTCCGCTCCTGAGAGCGTCGCATTGTGCTTGCACAGATACCCTATGCCGGCCGCGGCCA
>DATIEU010000188.1:0-12241 GCA_035455565.1 Steroidobacteraceae bacterium
ATGGTGCCGTCAATATTGACGAAGTCACCGACATCGAGGTCGTTCAGGCTCGCAGGCGACCCGTCGACGAACACGGCGGCACCATTGGTGGAAAACCGTGCGCATCCCACAATCAGGGTTCCGTCGCTGGCGAGCTCGACGATTACGCCCATGAAACGACGGAAGCCGCCACCTTCGATCCCCTCAGCCGCCGAACGGCTGATGCAGTCGATGTTCCCTGCATTCGAAGCCACTTGGTCAGGCGGCCCTGAATTCGGCTCGTTCGATGCACCTCCGCCGCAACCGCCCAGCCACAATGCGGAGAGGCCGATGATCATTCCGCGTGTGATGTAGAGATTCATGTTGATCTCCGTGACGGCTGCGCTCTTTGACTATGGCGACCGACCCATCGGCTTGCGCGCGCGCTGCAGTCGCCGCTTCGTGCCTCGCATCGGCGCGTCCTCGATGTAGTACACGCCCGCACCGAGCCGCACGCAGTCGTCGTCCTTCGTTTCGTGCGCTGACAGCCAGTCGTCGATGCGCTCGAGAAAGGCCATGCCCTGCTCTTCCAGAAATGACTGGAACGCCGGGACCGCCTTGCGATCGATCTTCAGATTGATGGCGCGGCGCTCGAAGCGTGAAGGCTCGTCTGCGGTGCGCGTGAGGTTGTGTTCCCACGTGACGCCCATGTCCTTGAGCACGCTGCTCCATAGGCGAATCTGGTTTTCGTTGAGGGCGCGCGGCACATAGGAGCGCTTGAGCATCCGGAGCTTCGCGCCCTCGACTTCGGTCACAGTCCCGGCCGCGCGCAGCTCCTTCATCATCGCGACCAGAGGAATGCCCGGCGCGTAGCGGCGCACGAGCTCCGCAAAAGATCCGGACCCGCCTTCGATGAGCAGATCTCGCGGGCGACCCTTGTCATCGTGAAACTCCGCATCGTGATACCAGCCGTCCAGCACCTGGGTCGGCTTGCTCATGAATCCGGATTGCTGTGGGGGCTGCGAGCTGCCCGCGCGGCGAATCTTGCGCACGTCGCGCCGGTCGAGGCCGGTCAGGATCGAGACCCGCGAAATGTTGGTCGGGCGATCGCGAATGCCGAAATTCTCGGTCGCGACCTGCACGAACTTGGCCTTGCCGCAGTCGGCGAATTCTTTCCACGAGACTCCGCTTTTCAACAGCACCAACACGAGCGGTTCGAGGATCTGGCCCAAGCCCTCCCGGACCAGATCGTGGGCTCTTACTGCCATATGTGTACCTTTTACGTCTATATATGGTAGATGTCAAATCCCAAGGCAAAACGATCCCTAGGGCGCTGCAAACGAGCGGCCGCACGGTGTATCGCGATTTCAGGCCAGCGTCGGGTCGAGAGCTAAGGACGGCGAGTTCTTCCTCGCTCACCGATAGTGGTCGACCCACTGGATCTCGATCTGGGGCGACTCCTGCGTGTAGGCGCCGGCGGGCAGATCGATGACCGCGGGTTGGGTCAGCGGCTCGTGGCCGAGGTCCCAGCGCAAGTTCTGGGCCGCGCGGACCTCGAAGCCTTCGAGCGCTGCGAGATGCAGGCGAAATGCGATGCGCAACGGCCAGCCCTGATCGCGTGGCTTGAGCACGGCGCGTCCGATGCCGGTGTCGCTGTACACGTCAACCATCAGTCGCACACCTTCCCAGCTCTGGGTAAACCGATCGCTCGCGGGGCTTGGCGAAAGCGATTCGATGCTCAGCATCTCGACCGCGGGCGGTGGCGCCGCGGGTTCCTTCTTGAACGGATTCCACGACCAGTGGCTGCAGCCGCACAGCGTGAGCATGAGGAGCGGCGCAAGGAGTGTCGGTGACAGGCGACGTCGTACAGACTGCGTCGCGAACGTTGCTCGCCCGTGTTGGCGCATGTAGGCCTCGATACCCAAGGGAGCCGGCGGCAACGTTAGCGGGTGCGGCAGCGAATGGCAAAGCGCGCCGGGCTTTTGCGCGCGCCGCTTCTTGGCTATGTTCTCGTTGTGAGCGAGCGAATCCAGGGCGCTGCGCGAGCCTTGCGGTGACTCCGCAGGTCCGCACGGCCGTCGCCGTCCGTCATCGCGTTCAGCCGATCGCGCGCTGGCTGGTGCTCGCGACGGCGCTCCTGATCCTCTACGGCTCGTTGTTCCCGTTCCAGTTCGCGGCGCTCGGCGAGCATGGCTTCGCCGCATTGCTCACGAGCCTGCGCTTCCAGCCCACCTCGCGCGGCGATCTGGTAGCGAACCTGCTGCTGTACATACCGTTCGGCCTGTGCCTGGTGCTCGCCTGGCCGGCGCAGTGGCGCAGGCTCACCGCGCTCATTGCCACGTTGATCGTGGGAACGTTGCTGTCGCTCGCCGTCGAACTGCTGCAGGTCTACGCACCGGCGCGCGTCTCGAGCCTCACCGACGTGATCATCAATGCGGTGGGCACGCTCGCGGGCGGGCTGATCGCGCTCGTCTACCTCGAGCTCGGCACCACGCTCAGGATCCCCGGGGTGGTGTCCGGACGGCCCGACCCGGTACCCCTCGGCGTCCTGTTGCTGTGGCTCGCCTTTCGCCTCGCGCCTTTCGTGCCGACGATCGACTGGCAGAAGTACAAGGACGCGATCAAGCCGCTCCTCGACCCCGAGTTCGCGGTGCTCGACACGTTTCGTTACCTGGTGGGCTGGCTGGTGGTCGGCTACACCGTGCGCCAGCTCTGGCGGCGCGAGTACGCGTTGTTTGCGCTCTTCGTCATCGTGCTCATCGTGCTCGCCGGTCGCGTCATGGTCGTCGGCAAGGTACTCGTTCCCTCGGAAATGCTGGCGTTACTGGTGTGCATGCCGCTCGCGGCGCTGTTCGTGTCGATCCCGGACCGCCAGCGCGCGACGCTGCTGATCGTGCTGCTCGCGGCCACGATCATCCTGCAGGGCCTGAAGCCTTTCCAGGTGGTGGCGGAGCCGCAGTCATTCAGCTGGGTGCCGTTCAAGAACTCGCTGAGCGACAGCCTCGAAGTCAACTACTCGGTGCTGCTGGAGAAGTGCTTCTGGTATTTCTCGCTCGTGTGGCTCCTCACGCGGCGCGGTCTCGGCGCGGCGGGCGCCGCCTTCGTCACCGCGGCGCTGCTTGCGGCGATCGAGGTCGCGCAACTCTGGCTGCCGGGCCGCTCGGCGGAAATTACCGATCCGCTCCTCGCCGTCATCGCAGGCGTGTTGCTCGCGATCCTCGGCGTGCACTCCGACAATACGATTCGCCTGCCGTCACACCGCTGAAGGCTCAGCGGCGCGTGCCGCGCGCCGCCAGCTTGCGCATTTCTCGATGCGTGTGGCGCTGGACTCCATAGCCTCCGCCGCGCGCCGCCCCCACCATGGCCGCCGCCACTACGCGCGCCGGAATTGCGCGGTATTTTTCAGCGGGGCCATGCAATGCCAGGTTGAGGATCGGCATGACGACGCTCGCCGCGAGCTCGAGCGGGCGCAATTCCTTGCGCATGCCGAGCAGCAGCCCCGGCTGCATGATGTCGAGCGCGGCGAAGCCCAGCGCGGCGACCGCCTCTTCGGTTTCGCCCTTCACGCGGAGATAGAAGTTGTTGGCGCCCGGGTCGGCGCCGATCGACGACACGAGTACGAAGCGTTGCGCGCCGGCGGCCTGTGCAGCGCGGGCGTAGGCCAGCACCACGTCGAAATCCACGCGGCGGAACGCCTCGCGCGATCCAGCGTCGTTCAGCGTCGTGCCGAGCGCGCAGAACGCCACCTCGGCGCGCGTGCCCTTGAGCGACTCCTCCAGCGCCTCGAAACGCACGATGCGATTGGCGAGTCGCGGCAGGTCCGATTGCAGCGGCCGGCGCGTCACGGCGATCACGCGCGTGAATTCGGGCTGCGCCGCCAGCTGCTCCAGCAGGTGGCCGCCGACGAGACCGCTCGCGCCCGCAACGAGGGCGGTGTGCTTGGTCGCATCGGCAGCTGGGACGTTTTCGGCCACGGCGTTGCAAGTCATTGTAGTCGCAACGCCTCTCGTTCAGCTGGCAGTTGCCCGGCGCAACGGAAGCCGGCCCCGCCAGCCGGTCGAACTCCCCCGGGTGAGAGGTAGTCGAACGCAGCGGCGGCGAGCAGGCGAACGAATGGTGGGTATACTGACTACTCTTCGTAATTGCCGGCGTTGCAATCCGGGCTTTGGCGGGGCCGCGAATGGCTGGTGTGGTACTGACGGTTCGAAACGCGTTGACGCCGGTGCGGCCAGCGCTCGCGGCGCTGGCGCTCGCCGGGCTGTCGGTGAGCGGCGAGCTCGTGACGTTCGAGCGCGCCGACGCCCAGACCGAGACCGCCCCCGAGCAGCCGCCCGCACCCGCCTCCTCGTCAGAATCACCGCCGAAGCCGGCACAGACACCAAGCGCTCAGAATCCTGGCAACGCCGCGCCGTCGCAGCCAAATGCAGGCGCGCAACCCGGTGCGGCGGGCGCGAGCCCGAACGCCGCAACACCCGCAGCCGAGCTCACCGACCGGGCCACGGCCTATCGCGTGTTCCGCGAGCATTTCGACGCGCGCCGCTTCAGCGAAGCCCTGCCCTACGCACAGCAACTGGTCGATCTCACGCAGGCCAAATACGGAGCGGAGGCGGTCGAGCTGGTCGCGCCGCTCAGCAACCTCGGTACCACGATGCTGCGCCTCAAGGACACCAACGGCGCAGCCGTGCAGTTTCAACGCGCCGTCAAGATCGTCGAGTCGAATAACGGCGGCTTTTCGCGCGAGGTGATTGCGCCCCTGTTCGGTCTCGGCGTCACTTACGCGGCGGCGGGCGATTACCTGGCCTCCACCGAAACGTTGCGCCGGGCCGTGGACGTGAGCCGCAAGCTCGACGGGCTCTTCAACGTCGAGCAGCTCGGGCTGGTGGAAGCATTGATCACGAGCTACATCGGCCTGGGCCAGTACGAGGACGCCGAGCGCGAGCAGCAATATGCGCTGCGCCTCGCGGAGACCTCGTATGGCCGTTACGACCCACGGCTCATCCCGTTGCTCGAACACGGCGCCGTCTGGCTCGAGGAATCCGGCCGCTTCATCACGGCGCGCCAGACCTACGCGCGCGCGCTCGAGATCGCCCGCAAGGCGGGCGGCGACAAGGATCCGCGCATGGTCACGCCGTTGCGCGGCATCGCCCGCATGTATCGCCTCGAGTACCTGTATGGCATCGAGCCCGTCGGCCCCGTCGTCGGGGTCAACAGCCCGCAAGCTTCCGGTTCCGTGTACGGCGCGACTACGGCGCCCACCACCGCGGACGCGCCGGGCATGCTGAACGAAGCGGGCGAGGATGCACTCAAGCTCGCACTGGCCGTTGTCGACGCGCATCCGGAGATGGCCGCCGTGCAACGGGGCGATACGCTCATCGACCTGGGCGACTGGTACATGGTCGCCGCCAAGCCGCGCGATGCGATGCGCACCTACAAGGAAGCCTGGAATGCACTCGCCGCGCCCGGCGCCAAGGGAACGGCTGCGCTCGACGCCCCGCACCTGATCATCTACCGCCCGCCTTCGAGCTCACGCCGCAGTCCGACCGTCGACCCCGAGGAATACACCGAGGGCTTCGTCGAAGTGCAGTTCGTCGTCACGCCGGAGGGACGCGTGAAGGATCCTACCGTCGCCACCAGCGACGTGAATGAAACGGTGGGCAAGTCGGTCGTGACTGCGATCCGGCGCGCCCGCTATCGGCCACGCTTCGTCGACGGCGCCCCGGTGCTCACCAGCGGCGTCAAGCATCGACAGACGGTGTTCGTGCGCGCCGCAAAGTCGGCGGCTTAGCCTCGCGGTTCGGTTTCTTTGCCCGGCTCGGCCGGCGGGTTCGTATGCGGCTCAGGTTGCGGCGGACTCGATGTCGCGTCAGGCGATTGCGTCGCTGGCGGTGCCGGCGAATCGGACGGCGCCGATGGCGCTTCCCCCGGTGTGCCCGCCGGCGTGGTTGACGGGTTCGTTGCGCCAGTCGGGCCCGCCGTGCCGTCCGCTGACGGCTGATCGATGACGGGTACGGTCTGGATCACCAGATCGTCGGTGGAGACCGGCGTTGGACCGGGCGTCGTGCCGGGCGCCGCGGCTGCCACCGGTGCCGCCGGCTCGATCAGCGGCGTCCCGGCCACGAGCTTCTTGGCGACATCCTGCTCCGGAAACTGCACCAGGAATTTGGCCGCCGCGTCGCGCATGGCCGCCTTGGTCGCGCTCACCATTGGCGAGGTGGTGCTCACGCCACCCGACTTGAAGCTGCCGTATCCCGTGAAGGTGAGCGAATCCGCGGTCTCGCCGGTCGGGGCGAGCACGTTGAGGCGGTACTTGATCGTCACGGCGTAGTAGTTCGCGCCGGTGTCCTTCGGCGTGATGAACGAATACTGCTCGATGCGCGGCTCGATGATGGCGACGTAGGGCGGGCTCGACGGCAGTGCCTTGAGATCCCCGACCAGCACGATCTCGCGAAACGCAGCGTGGAACAGTTTCTCCGCCATGCGCACGTGGTACGGACCGAGCTCGGCCTTCCACTTGACGCCCCAGCGTTCCTCGGCGTGCTGGTACTTGCTGAAGTCCTCGCTGTAGTGGACGCCCACGGTGATCGGCAGCGGATCGATGAGGGGGTTCGGCATCTCGGATTCGGCGGCGACTTCCACGTCGCCGCAGCCGGCGAGCGCCGCCAGCGCCCCCAGCGCGAGCACCGGGAAAACGGTGCGCTTGATCGTATTCATGTCTTACCCTGCTCCTGCAGTCCGACGAACGTCCCGCCGTTGCGTTCACACATGGCGCGCATCAGCGCCGAAAAGCGCTGGTTGCCGAACTGCGGCACGCGCGCGGGCATCGCAAAGCCGATGGCGTGGATGCGTACGCGGCGTTCGCCGCCCGCCACGCGGTTGGCGCGATCCACGGCATCGAGCGCGCCCTGGATCGATTCGCCGGTGAAGTCATCGCCAAAGAGGTAGATGCTGATCTTCTTGTCGGCCGACCAGAACGTGCGGATGGCCGCCAGGATCCCTTCCACCGGACTCGAGTTGCTGAACGACGTCCACGTCGCGAAACGCTCGAGGATCGCCTTGCGTCGCGCCGGCGTATCGGCAATCCACTGGCCGCGGTAGCCGTCGAACATGTAGGCGCCCTCGTCGTCCATGATCTGCAGACCCTTGACCTTGGGGTACATGTCGAGGATTTCGTTCAGCATCGTGCGGGCGGCGCGCCAGTTGTACTCCTGCATGCTGCCGGAGGTATCGACGACGAAGATGATGTACTCGCTGTCGACCGGGATGCCGCCGACCGCCGAGTTCCTGGGCCGGCGGTAGCCCGACTTGAGCAGCCGTTCCATCTCGGCGGTCAGCTTCTGGTAGGCGGCGACCAGCTCCGACTCCATCACGTTCTGAAACTCGGCATCGCTCTGGCTCGTCGCGTACTCGCCCTTGACCTTGGTGAGATCCCCCTGCAGCCGCGCGAGCTTGTTCTTTTCGCTCGAGAGCTGCTCGACGCGGCCACGCAGTTCCCGATTGAGCACGGTGGTCTCGCCGCGGATCTCGTTGAGCTCCTCCTGGAGCTTGAGCACCTGGCCCTTGCTGTCGACGCGCGCGCGCTCGAGCACCACCGGCTGCGCGGTCTGCGTGATCACCATGATGAGGATCATCGCGCCGAAGCCGCAGCAGATGCAGTCGAGAAACGACATGCTGAAGACTTCGGTTTCGTGCCGCTTGAGCTTCATGGCCAGTCCCTCGAAGGCATCATGAAGACGCCACCGGTCGCGCGCGCCAGCCGCCACATCTTGCTGGGCGCCGGGATGTCGCCCTCCATCGGCAGCAGGATGACGCTCACCGGGATGCCGGCGGGCAGCGTATCGACCGCCTGGTCGAAGAGCTTGACGCGCTGCTCCGCGTCGACTGCCTTGCGGATCGCGGGGGCGGTCGCACCCTGCGTCGGCAGGCCATCCGTCACGATGATGATTTCATCCGGCTGGGGTGAGAACTGCTTCGCCGCATTGAAGGCGTTGAGCAGGCTCGTGCCATCGCTCGGTGCCGTGCGCCGGAGCGCCTGGATCGCCGAATTGAGCACGCGCGGGTCGCTGCCCTTGAGCCATTTGCCGTCGCTGCCTTCGATCGCGGGCACGGCCTGCGTGTTGAACATGAGAATCTGGAATTCACTGTCGGGCGGGATCTGCGTCGTGATCCAGTCGACCGTCGCGACCGCGCGCTGCCATTTCGGCGCCAGCATCTGCTGCACCTTCGGGAGGTTGCGCATGCGCAGGATGTTCACCAGCGTTTCGTCCAGCATGCTGGCGGAGCGATCGACCAGGATCAGCACGCGCTTGCCGTTGACGCGGATACCGGTGAGGTACTGGCGATCGCCCGTGCCGCGGTGGCTGCGCAGGTTCTCGCCCTCGTCGCCCTTCGAGGTGGTGCCCGCCGACAAGCGCTTGGTGCCTTCTTCGAGCGAACGGATGTCGGCCTTGAGCTGGTTGACGTGCTCGCGCGTCGCCATGCTGTCACCGGTGTAACGCGAGAGCTCGAGGCGCGTTTTTTCGAGATCCTCGAGCACGCGGTTGATGCGCCCGGAGGCGCGGGCGCTTTCGTCGCTGGTCTTCTCCAGCGTGTTGCGCAACACGACGAGATTCTTGTAACCCTCGAGCACCTCTTCTTCGAGCTTGCTGACCTCGCCCTGCATGTCGTCGTGGCGCCGGATCTCCGTGACACCAGCTTCCGCGCTCATGATGGTGTAGATCAGCACCACGGCTCCGAAACCGCAGCAGATGCAGTCGAGGAACGACATCGTGAACACTTGCGTGGTGCGGCGGCTGCGGCTCATTGTTTGATCCGAGGGGCTACTCCGATGCTATGAGCTCGAGCGTGACACCCGGCCGGCCGAGACGCAGGCGATCGCCGGCGCGCAACGGCGCGCGGCCGATGACGGCCTCATCGTTCAACCATGTGCCGTAGCGGCTGTGATCGATCACCGTCACGCCCTGAGGCGTGCGCACGAGCGAGCAATGCACGCGCGACACCCCCGCCGCCGCCCCGACGACCTGCAAGGTCCGCCCGCCGGCGCCGGGGGCAAGACCGACGACCAGCGGCTCGCCGCCGAGCGCGATTGCCTGGCCGCGATACAGGACGTGGGTCGGCGCTGCGACTGCTTCCGAGCGCTGCGCTTCCTGGAGCAGTGCCCACTCGGGCGCCGGTGTCTCGAGCCGCGGCGCCGCGGTGAGCAATTGCACGGCGTCCTCGCCTCCCTGCCAGAGATCGCCAGCGAGTGCACACGCGGTGCGCACGCTGACGCCCGCCGCGGCGCGCGCGATGGTGCAGTCGTTGAACTCCGTGAGTCTCGCCACCAGACCCGGCAGCAGCGCCGCGCGCTCGGTGAGCGCGATCGTCGTCTGGTGGCCGGCGGTGCGCAGGCGATGCACGCGCATCAACAGGTCGCTGTAGAGCGGATCCGCCTGGTGCAAGAAGTGCTCGCGCGCGAGCTGGAGCGAATGCGTTTCCGCTCCGAAACTGACATCGACGTCGACCGAGTCGTGCGCGCCGAGATGCTCGAGCAGGCTCGGCATGCGCTCGAACAACTGCTGCTCGGTGTCCGCCTGGTGCAGGGGATCGAAGCGCGTCTCGGTGATGAATTCGCGCGAGATCATGCGCAGCCACGCCTCGAGAAAGCCGAGCCAGCCGATGCCCTCGACCACCTCGGTGCGCTCGCGGCGCACGTTCTCACCGATTGAGACCGCGGTGATGATGGCCCTGTGCAGGTGCAGATCGACGTGCAGCAGCCGCCCGCTCCCCGGCCACGTGGCGGCGGCCGCGACCGCCGTGTCGATGAATCCCGCCATCGGCATGTCCGCCTCGCGCGCCATCCCGAGGAAGAGCGCGAGCTGCGGCGTGCGCAGCGTGGGCGGTACCACGCAACGCACCGCCGGAGCGCCTTCCCGCAGGGCGCTCCAGACCCTGGCGAGGTGCAGGTACGCGAGGTCGGCGTGCGAGCGTCCGCCCGCCATGCGGCCGATCATCGGCCGTTCGTCGAGGCCGTCCCAGAAATGGTTGTTGACGCTCAAGGGCTCGGCGCGCGAGACGCGCAGTGCCTCTTCGCCGACCGCGGGCGGCTCAACGCTCAGGAGCGCGTAGCCTGGACTCGCTTCGCGCACCACGCCGTCGACGGCACCCAGCACCGCCGCATCGTTGATTTCGATCGCCGCCACGCTCATGTCCGTGCCACCGTCAGCCCGACCGCATGTGCCTCAGCAGGTGCTGATCGAGGTAGGTTTCGGTGTCGAGCACCATGCGCTCCTGCGCGAGCTGGAGCTGGTGCAGGAAGAACATGACGATGATGCTCGAGGTGAGCGCCACGAACGTGGCGTTGAAGGTGATGCCGAGACTCTCGGTCACGCCGCTGATGTTGCCCGACACCGCCTGGTGCGCATACTGCAGCGCCTCGCCGATGCCGCGCACCGTGCCCACGAAGCCGATCGCAGGAATGGCCCACACCGTGTAGCGCACCATCGAAAGCTCGGAATCGAGCCGTTCGGCCTCCGACTCGCACACCGCACGGCCCGCTTCCGCGGCATCGTGGATGTTGGCGGTGGTGCCGAAGCGCTCGAGTGCCGCCACGGCGGCGCGCGGCAACAGCAGCTGGCGCACGGACGGCGACATCGATTCGAGCTGGCGCGCATATTCGCGGGTGTCCTTCGGCAGGATGCGCATCCCCGGCGGCACGCTCAGCAATCCCTGGGCCAGGAGACGCCGCTGGCGCGAGTTCGCGACGCCGCGATAAACGAGCAGCGCGAGCGACCAGATCATCAGGATCACGCAGACCTCGGGCTCGTATTCCTTGAGCATCACGAACACCGAGCGCTTGGCGACATAGTTCGGATCGACGCGCGATTGCGCGAACTGCTCGGAGAGGATCGCTTCGGCGCGCGGACGGATCTGCACCACGTACACCGCGTGCACCAGGATCGCGCTCACGATGAGCGCAAACGTACTGAACAGGAAGTCGTTCGACTGCTGCAGTTGGATCTTCAGAGGTTGTGTTTTCAATGGCTGCCTGCTTCAGATGTCGATGGGGAACGTCGCGCTGTTGTCGGCCGAGGCCTTCTCCTTCGGGATGAAGCGCTCTGGTGCCTTCTCATCCCCGGCCGGCGCATCCTCGGACGCCGCGGCGGGCGTGGTGGTGGTTGCGGATGCATCCGCGGGCGCAGGTGCTTTCTCCGCGGGCGCCGCCGGCTCAGTCTTGTTCTCAGTCGCAGCCGGCGCGGGCTCGGTCGCGGGCTTGGCTGGCTCCTGCGCCCAGCCGCTCGCAGCCGCGGCAACGAGGACCACGGCGGCCAGCGTGCGGCCGCCACGCCCCCAGGCCGTCGCCTCAGGGCGTCTTGCTGTCCGGCTTGCTGTCCGGCTTGCTGCCCGGTTTGCTGCCCGGTTTGCTGTCCGGCTTGCTGTCCGGCTTGCTGTCCGTTTCATCCGCGTACCTCGCGATCCGGAATCCGATGTTCTGCCCCTTGCCCTCTGCGTAGTCGCGCCAGGCCAGCCTGAGCTCCGGGATGCTCGCCGAGCGCCAGCTCGAGCCGCGCACCACGTGCCGCGTGCCGGTCGCGGGTCCCGTCGGATCGGTGCTCGGTGCGCTACCGAGGTCAGGCGACACAGTGTAGAAATCCTGCACCCATTCGGTCACGTTTCCCCCCATGTCGTACAGGCCCAGCGCGTTGACCGCGAAGGACCCCACGGGCGCGGTGGTCGGCACACCGTCATCGTAGTCGCTGAGCGCCGTTTCGAGGACTGCGAGGCTCGCGCGATCGGCAAAGTTCCCGGCCTTCGGGGTGATGGGAAGCGACGAACCCCAGGGGTAACGACGTCCGGCGCGGCCGCCGCCTTCGTAGCGAGCCGCCCACTCCCATTCAGCTTCGGTCGGCAGCCGGTACCCGGTCGTGGCGGGTGTCACCGGCGTCAACGTATCGCCCTGCACGGCGTAGGCCGCCGGTAACCCGTCCTGCTGGCTCAGCCAGTTGCAGAATTCCGCAGCCTCCTGCCACGTGATGTTCACCACCGGATGGTTGTCCTGGTCGAGCGACCGGTCGCGAATGACACCCGACAGATGCTCGGTGCGGAATTGGCGATACTCGGCGTTGGTGACCTCGCGCACGCCGAGGTAGAAGGTGCGCGCCAGGGTCACGACGCGCGACACCTCGTTGGCGCGCCGCCCCGGTTCGCGCCGGCCACTGCCCATCGTGAAATTGCCGACCGGCATACGCTTCAGTTCGATGCCGGTGTGCGCGCGGATGCTGGCCGGCACGCGCGCGGCTCGCGTCTG
>DATIEU010000189.1:0-3553 GCA_035455565.1 Steroidobacteraceae bacterium
CTTTTGGTTATACAGATGTCGGCAGCACAGCTCGATGCGACCTTCACGGCGTTAGCGGACCCCACGCGGCGGGCGATCCTCGCCCGGCTCGCCTCGGGCGAGGTGTCGGTGATGGAACTCGCGGAGCCGTTTGCGATGAGCCAGCCGGCGATTTCCAAGCACCTCAAGGTGCTCGAACGCGCTGGGCTGATCTCGCGTGGGCGCGACGCCCAGCGCCGGCCTTGCCGTCTCGAAGCCGCCCCGCTGGCCGAGGCCAGCCAGTGGCTCGAACGCTACCGACGACGCTGGGAGACGCAGTTCCGGCGTCTCGACATTCTGCTCGATGAGCTCAAAGCCAGACCCAAGGGGCGCAGGCGCTCCAAGCGATAGAGGACACCACTGCCATGAGCCACCAGCTCGAAGTCACTACACCTTCCGACCGGGAGATTGCCATGACGCGCACCTTCGATGCGCCGCGGAGTCTGGTCTTCGAGGCCCTGACCAAGCCCGAGCTCATCAAGCGCTGGCTGCTGGGACCCGACGGCTGGTCGATGCCTGTTTGCGAGTTTGACGGGAAGGTCGGCAGCTCCTATCGCTATGTCTGGCGTCGCGATCGCGACGGGCACGAGATGGGAATGGGCGGTGTCATCCGCGAGATGTCGCCGCCAGAGCGCATGGTGTTGACCGAGCGGTTCGACGACGCCTGGTATCCGGGCGAGGCACTGGTGACGCACACGCTGATCGAAAAAGGCGGCAAGACAACATACACCGTCACCATGCTCTTCGAGTCCCGCGAAGCGCGCGACATCACGCTCAAGTCGGGTATGGAAAAGGGCGTAGTGGTGAGCTACGAGCGGCTGGAGCGGATCTTGGCGCTCGGCAAGTGACGAAGCGACTAGCCCGGCGCAGTTTCGTCCTGGACAGTGGCCGTCGGCGGCCGCGGGGCAGGGGCAGGTTGCAACGTGGCCGGTGCTTCGACCGGAAGCGGCTGCAACCTCTGGGGGATCCGCCCGGCGCTCAGGAGATCGATCACGCCGGGTGGCGCGAGCTCCATCCACTCGAGACCGAAGCCGTCAGGCGCGCGCCGCACCACTTGCGCTGCTACAGCGTGGTGTTCACCGCGCGTGGTGAAACAAATTCGACATGCACGTTCGCCAGGAGCGGCAGCTGCGCAGCGGTGCACAGGAAGGCACCACTCGCGCTCGCATCGCGCATGACACCGAGCGCGGTACCGCGCGACCCGCAGTCCACTTGTACAGGGATGTTGAGTGTCGAGCGCCCGCCCCATCGGTGTTCCATGAGGGCTCCCCGCCAGAAGGCTCGATCGTGCGCGCGAGCATACCCTTCCGCGGGGCGCCTGCCATCTCTCCCGTCGAAGAAGAAACTTCGAGGGCAGTGCGTGTAATTTTTTCAGGCCCTCACGTCTGCGCTTGGTCGAGCGACGCGTTGAGTGCCGTGGCGAGCGCGGCCTGGCCGCTGATGAGGTCCTTCCAGGAAAGCTCGAGTCCTTTGCGCTTGCCCTTTTCCGTGATCTTCAGCCCCTCGGGGGAGATGGCGATCATGTAGGCCGCACCGTCGAGAGCGAGCTCGCGCTTGATCGTCTTTTCCAGCTTTGTTGCCATTTGGTGACCTCCAGAATTGATGTATCCGCTTGATCCTGTACGCCATGTTATCGCTCTCGGCGGCCTTTAGCGCCTTCGCCCTGGAGAGGCGCCATCGCGCTGCGTCAGCGACTCGTCATTCGTTCCAGCGCGGCGTTTCGCGCAGCGCGGGAACGTTCGTGTCCGCCTTACCCTTCCTGAGCATCACACGCGCGCGCTTTGCCAGGTCGGCATAGTCCGCGCGCAACCGGTCAAGGACCTCCTCGTCGAGCTCCTCCAGGTCGAGCAGCGCCACGTGCGCGCCCTTGGTCACCCGCAGCAATTCGTCGAGCTTGACCTGCATCGCCTCCGAGTCCCGGTTCTGAGTGCTCTGGATCAGAAACACCATCAGAAAGGTCACGATGGTGGTCGCGGTGTTGATCACGAGCTGCCACGTATCGCTGAAACTGAAAACGAGACCCGAGATGCCCCAGGCAATGATCAGGCCGGCGGCGAGCGCAAACGCCATGGGCTTGCCCGTGGCGCGCGCGGTCCACTTGGCAAACTTTCCAAACCATGAGCGCGTTTTTGTCGGTCGCATGAGCGTCTCCGGTGAGGCCGATACCCCTTCGATGCGCTGGCGGCGGCCTTGTTCGTGCCCGCGACGCGAAATGCTGCTCTGCACCGCCCACCCTACCGGTTGCCCTGCCCTTTCTCGACCATGTCGCGCACCAGAAAATCGACGCCCCGCTGCCACGAATGGTCGGTATTGCCGCGCATGTCGACCGATTTCTTCAGCACGGATTGACCCGTCCTCGCGTCGCGGACGTCGACGTTGAGGTTGAGGATCAGGTTGCTGACTTTCTGCACCCACGGCAGCAGGACCCGGTCGGCACCGGCGCGCCGCGCAATCTCGAGCTCGCATCCGTTGCATTCGAGCAGGCTCTGTCGCGAGGCTTCAGCTTGGATGAGCGAGGCCACGGGCGCCGTGTCCACGACGACATAGAGTCCTGCCTTGCTGATGGCGTCACGCAGTCGTTGCGACACCATCGCGAGCCGCGCGTCCTTTTCAGGAAATGGCACCACGCCCTGCTGATCGTCGAGCAACTCGAAATCGAGGATCAGCACTTTCTTGAGTGGCTCCGCCGGCGCGCCCGTCACGGCCGGGGCGCACAGCAACGTCGCGGCCAGAGCGAGCGCGCGCGTGGTCGCCCGATGACACCGGCCGCCAGACTTCATCGCAGGGCGCGCGGCCACATCCGCCAGAACACATTGTCGCGATCCAGCACGTGCTTCATCGCGGCACTCACGTGCACCGCGATCAGCGACATGAAGATCCAGGCGAGCCCGAGGTGCACGGCGCTGAAGAAACTCTTGAGCTCATCGGACTTGTAGCCCCATTGGGGCAGCGTAATGCCGAAGTACTTGATCGGGTAACCGGAGAACGTCGAGCCGAGAAAACCGACCAGCGGCATGCCGATCAGGCACACGTAGAGCAGCGCGTGACTCACGGCCGCCGCGCGCCGTTGCCACAACGGCACGCTGTCCGGTAGCGGCGGTGCCGGATGACGCCAGCGCCAACCGAGCCGCACCAGCGCGAGCAGCGCGATGGTGACGCCGATCGACTTGTGCAGGTTGAACCAGTAGGCCCGCACGCCGACCGGCTCCTTGGGAATCTCGATCATCGTCCAGCCGAGCGTGAGTTGCGTGACCACGAGGAGCGCCATCAGCCAGTGCAGCGTCACGGCTACATTCGTGTAGCGCGCTTGCGTGTCGGGGGAATTCATCTTGGTGTTGTTGCCGCGTGGGTCGGTTGGCTACGGGAATCGTAGCAGACGCGCTGGCCCGACGCGCGCTGGGCCGCGAGACGGATCACTGGTGAGGCGGCATCGCCGGCTCGTTCATCGTCACGATCTCGAGCAGGTTGCCGATGATCCGGTCCGCACCCAGGTCATCCAGCGGACGCCCGTGATCGTAGCCATAATCGACCACCA
>DATIEU010000190.1:0-2129 GCA_035455565.1 Steroidobacteraceae bacterium
GATGCTGATCGGCTCGAAGAGCGGCGCCAACACCTTCCCCTACATCCAGGTGCAGAACAGCGGCGCCACCGTCGAGCACGAGGCGACCACTTCCCGCATCGGCGAGGAGCAGATGTTCTATTTCGCGAGCCGCGGCATCGGTGCGGAGGAAGCGGTCTCGATGATCATCAACGGCTTCTGCCGCGACGTGTTCCAGCAGCTGCCGATGGAGTTCGCGGTGGAAGCGACCAAGCTCCTGGGCTTGAAGCTCGAAGGGAGCGTCGGATGAAGCGCGCCGATGCCAAAGTGCTGCTCGAGGTCCGGGGGCTCCACGTGCGCGTGGGCGGGGCCGAGATCGTCAAGGGACTCGACCTCACCGTGCGCGCGGGGGAAGTGCACGCCGTGATGGGGCCCAACGGCTCGGGCAAGAGCACCTTCGCCAAGGCGATCGTCGGCCATCCCCTGTACGAAGTGACCGGCGGCACGGTCACGTTCGAGGGCCGGAACCTTTTCGAGATGGCGCCGGAAGAGCGCGCGCGCGCGGGCCTTTTTCTCGGCTTCCAGTATCCCGTCGAGATCCCCGGCGTCTCGAACAGCTCGTTCCTGCGGCTTGCCTACAACACGGTGCAGGCCGCGCGCGGGCGCGACGAGCTCGATCCGCTCGAATTCGACGACCTCGCGCGCGCGAAGATGAAGGCGCTCGACATGGACCCGGGGTTGCTCGACCGAAGCGTCAACGACGGCTTCTCGGGAGGCGAGAAGAAGCGCAACGAGATCCTCCAGATGGCGCTGCTCGAGCCCCGGCTCGCGATTCTCGATGAGACCGACTCGGGTCTTGATATCGACGCGCTACGCGTGGTCGCGGGCGGAGTCGATCGCCTCATCACGCCCGACAACGCGGTGGTGCTGGTCACGCATTACCAGCGCATGCTTAACTACATCGTGCCCGACTACGTGCATGTCATGGGCGGCGGCCGCATCATCAAGACCGGGGGCAAGGCGCTCGCCGAAGAGCTGGAAGCCCGCGGTTATGACTGGGTCAAAGCAGCGGCCTAGGCGGCGGCAAGATGAGCTCCGTTTCCATCACTCATCCCTATATTGAAGCGTTGCTGAAGGGTTACGAGGCGCCGCGCGGCGGCAATTCGTGGCTCAACACGCGCCGCGCGCACGCGCTCGAGCGCGCCAACGCGCTCACGGTGCCGACGACGCGCGACGAGGAGTGGCGCTTCACGGACATTTCGCCCCTCACCCGGGCTCCGTTCCGGCTCGCCACGGCCCCGGCGATGCCCGCGATGGCCGACGTCGCGTGCTTCATTGCGCCCGAAGCGACCACCCGCCTGACCTTCGTGGACGGGGTGTTCGCGCCGGGGCTCTCCGCCACCGCGGGCCTTCCCCATGGCGTGTTCGTCTCGCCCCTCGCCGCGGCGCTCGATACGCATGCGGCGGTGATCGAGCCCCACCTCGCGCGCCACGCCGGATTCGAGCGCGAGGTGTTCGCGGCGCTCAATACCGCGCATCTGCGCGACGGTGCATTCGTCTGGATCGCGCGCGATCGAAACTGTCCGAGTCCGATTCAACTCCTCTACCTCTCGACCCAGAAGGAGACTGCCGCCTATCCGCGCTGCCTGGCGATCGTCGAAGCCGGCGCAGAGTGCACGCTGGTCGAGGACTATGCGAGCCTGGGCGACGGAATCTATTTCAACGATGCGGTGACCGAGATTGTCGCGGGCGAAGGCGCGCGGGTGCGGCACGTCAGGGTGCAGCGCGAGGGGAGCGGGGCGTTTCACATCGGCCAGTGCGCGATCGCTGTCGCGAAAGACGCGCAATACGAGTCTTTTTCGGTCGCGCTCGGCGCACGCATCTCGCGCCTGGACCTGAACGTGCTGCAGCAGGGCGAGGGCGTCAAAGTGCAGCTGGATGGGCTTGCGATGATCGCGGGCCGCCAGCTTGCCGACACCCATTCCCTGATGGATCACGCGCGCCCGCACGGCAGTTGCCGGCAGCTGCACAAGTGCATCGTCGGCGGTGCCGCGCACGCGGTATTCAACGGTAAGATCGTGGTGCGGCCGGGTTCCCAGTTGACCGACTCCTCGCAGCAGAGCCGCACCCTCCTGCTCTCGGACAAGGCGCACGTGGACACCAAGCCGCAG
>DATIEU010000191.1:0-16422 GCA_035455565.1 Steroidobacteraceae bacterium
TGACCGTGGATACCTGCGTCTGCTGCAGCATGACCTCGGAGACCCACACGCGATACGGCGTCGGTTGCTGCTGCCACGGAAGGCTCTTGCGGCCGTGGACGTCGAACCACGCCAGGAGTTGGCGGGCGAAATCCGGGCTCCTGTCAGGCGTTGCGCTCATGGGGTCGCGTGCCCGGTCCGTGCTTCCCGCTCCACGTTGGTGAACAGGCTGAGGGTCCCCTCGCGCAGTGTCGAGAGCATCAGCCGGCGCCCGAAGAAACGCGGCACCCAGAACTTCGGCATGATCTCGAGTCGATACTGCAAGGCGGTGCCGCCATTCTGCGGCTGCCATTGCGAGCGCGTCACGCCGAAGCGCACGTCGCTCTGGTCGAGCACCGCGGTCGCGAGGATCTCGTCGGGGCGCTCTTCGACCTGCTCGACCCGCTGGAGGCTCCGGCACATCAGCGAACCGAGGCAGCCACGCATACGTGTATAGAGACGCAGCGAATGCTCGCGCTCACGGCTCAAGACCTTGGCCTCGAGGATGCGCGGATCGAGGGAGGGGTAGTCGTCGTAGCGCTTGAGCACTTGGCCGACAGCGTCGGGCGGCGCATCGAGTTGCGCATTCAGGATCACGACGTAGCGATCGCCCTGGAACGTAACATCGAGTCGCCGCACTTCGAGCGCGTGCGTCGTGCCGCTGCACAGGACCGCGAGCGCAAGCAGTATCAGTCCTTTTTTTCGTCGCCGCCGAGCCACTTGCCGAGCTTGTCCTTGAGCTTGTCGGTGAGCTCCTTGGTTTTCTCATCGACCTTCTGCTTGGTCTCGGCCTTGACGAGCGCATCGAAGTCCGGCCGTATCTTCATATCCGCGAGCGTGCCGCTCACGCGCACCGGGATCTCCGCCGCCTTGAGGTCCTTCATCTCGGGGCCGGCGTCTTCCGGCGGGATCTGGTAGAGGTTGGTCTGCAGCTTGTAGTCGAGCTTCTGCGAGACGAGATCGAGCGTCCCGGAGCCGTTTACCTTGAGGTAATCCATCTCCATGAAAAAGTCCTGGTTGTTCAGCACGCCGTCAGTGATGTTGCCGGTTCCCTTGAGCGACTTGAATGTCGTGCGTCCCGTGTCGGCTTGCGCGGGCGCGGCCTCGCGTTTCCATGCCGCACGCGCGCGGCGCAACTCGTACCAGAGGTCCTTGCCCTCGATCGCGCCGTTGGCGACTTCGAAGTCCACTCGTCCGTCGAGCGAGCGCATCATGGCCTCGTTGCTGCTGCCGCGCGCCGCGACGACGGCGTTGGCGGTAGCCTTGCCGGTCAACCGCTTGATGTCGAAGAGGTCGCCGAACAGGCCTGCGACGTCCACGCCGCTCACTTTCTCCTCCATCGACCACTTGGGCACGTCGCTGCGGCTGTCGATCACCACGTTGCCGCGATACGCGCCGCCGTAGAGCTTGGCCTGCGCCGGGTTGATCCGCGTCAGCCCGTCCTTGGCATCGAGCGACACCTTGACCGCGCTCATCTTGATGCCGGCGAGCTTGAGCGCGCCGATGGCGAGCGTGCCGCGGGCGTTGAGCGCCTCGAGATCCTTGACCGGCAGCTCGACGGGTTCTTCGGCGGTCTTCTTCTCCTCCTTTTCTTCGGGCTCGAGATAGCGATCGACGTCGACCTGATCGACCGTGAGATCGAAGCGGATGGCCTTGGTGTCGAAGTCCTCGACGCCCAGGCGCCCGGTCAGTTTCGAATCATCGAGCGTGAGCCTGAGATCCTCGAGGTCGACGCTCTTCTCGGTGGCCTTGAGCTTCGATTCGAAGGCGAGCGTGCTGAGCGCCTTGGGGTCTGTCGTCTTCGGTATTTCGGCTTCGAGCTCGCGCATCAGGTCGCGCGGCGACACGGGCTTGAGTGCCAGCGACCCCGTAAAGGCTGGCGCATCGACGATCTTCGTGCCGGAAAGCGCGCCGCTGAGCTCCGCGCCCGCCACCTGCAGCACGAACTGCGGCGCGGCGAGGGTCTGCTGGCCGAGATCCGTCTCGAGTGCTGGCACCTTGAAAGTCACGCGCCGGTCCTTCTGGCCCTCCTCCGCCGCCTTCATCGTGGCGTCGAGGTCGAGATCCTTGAAGGTGTAGCGCTCGGCCTTGGTATCGAGCGTAACCTCGGACTTGAGCTTGAGCGCGGTGGCGGCGCTTTTCTCGCCCTGGTCCAGGACGAAGGCCATGTCGACGTCGAAGGGATCGCCCTCGTGTAACCGACCGGTATCGACGTTGAGATCGCGCAGGCGCCAATGGGCACTAGTGCTGAGATCGCGATAGTCGAGCGCGGAGTCCTTGATGCTCAAGCCCGCAATGTCGGGAAGCGTCCCATCGCCAGTCTCAGCGGGTTCAGCCGCTGCGCCCGGTTTGGGCTCGGTGAGATCTTCCCAGTTCGTGCGCCCCTGCGCATTCTTCACCAGGTTGAGCTGCAAGCCCTCTAGCTGCAGGCGCCGAACTTCGAGCGCGCCGCGCAGCAGCGGGAAAAGTTTCACGCCCACGTCCGCCTTCTGCACGGCCACGAAGGGCCCCGGCCCGAAACCTTGCGGGTTACCGAGCCGCGCGGGGCCGAGCTCGAGCGCAAGCCAGGGGAAAACGGAGAGATGCAGGTCGCCCTCGAGCTCGAGGTCGCGGCCCGTTTCCTGCTTCACGGCCGCAGCGACTTCGTCCTTGTAATCATTGGGATCGACCAACCACGCGACCAGCAGCATCGCGAGCGCGAAAAGGCCCACTAGACCGAGCAGTGACCATCCCAGGATCTTGAGGGCACGCATCCAACACCCACGCGGTCAGGCCGGCGCGAGCCGGCGGCCGACATTGTATCGGCCTACCGGTCAATGACCACTGGGGCGGATGAAGTTCCGCGCAGGCAGCGAATCAGTGCCGGTTCAGCGTCCGCAGAGCTGGATGTCGCCGCTCATGCTCTGCGCGATTACGCGCGCCGAGCCTGCGCCTTCCTTGAAATTGAGCTCGCTCCCCGGGCCGTATTCGCTCTTGGGCTGGGCCTTGGGGCCGAAGCAGTTCTGGATGTCGCCCGTGAAGCTCTCGATCTCGAACTCCGCATTGATCGGCTTCTTGAAGTCGAGCACCAGCTCGCCGCTGATGGTCTCGGCATCGACGCGCGCATCGCGCGCCAGCGGTCCTTCGAGTTGCAGATCGCCCGACGTGGTGCGCACCCGCGCGCGCGTGATCGAGTCGAGATCGAGGTTGAGACTCCCGCTCACGGAGTTCGCCGAGAGCTCGCCCGCCGCGCGGCGTACCTGCGCATCGCCGCTCACCGTGGTCACCGTCACCACTGCGGCCTTGCCCTCGCCGCGCAACACCACGTTACCGCTCACGGTCTTCGCTTCCACATCTTCGCCCGCGATCTCGCTCGACACGTCGCCCGACACCGATTGCAGGCGCTGCTCGCCGGTCACGTGCGTGATGCTGATCTCGGCGCTCACCGTGCTGACATTCAACCGGCTTGCGCTGGGCACACGAATGGCAAGCTCGGCATCAGTGTCGCCGTGACGGCGCTGCGTCTCTTTGTGCTTGACGCGGATGATGGTGCGCTTGGGCTCGCTGATGAAGTCGAGACGCTCGACGTCCTCGCCCAGCGTGCCCGTCACCTGCACTTCGTTGCGGTCCCAGCCGCTGATGCTGACGTTGCCGGCCACGTTCGACACTTCGACTTCGCCCTGCGGGTCCGCGGGCGCGCGCTTGTCGACCTGTCCCTCGTCGCCGCCCCAGGCGAGCGGTGCAAGTAACAGAGCGGCAACAGCGATGAGCGATTTCGTCATGATTCGACCCTCGCGGGCTCTTCACCCGCCATCTGATTCACGTGGGCGAGCAGCTTGAGCTCGTCCTGGTAAGTATCCATGAGCAGTTCCTGCAGCAGCCGGTCGTCGGGCGAGAGCTCGAGCGCCGCGTTGATCTCCGCAACCGCGTGCTGGATCTCGTCGAGATTGCGCTCCACCTTCACCCGCACCATCGGTGGCAAGCGATGCAGCCGCTCAGCCATGGTGATCGCCAGTGCAGCACGCGCACTCTCGTACTCGGGCCCCAGGGCCGCGTACCCACCGAATTTTGCCTGCACCACATCTACTCGATTGGATGGAGCGGCCGCCGTTTGGGTTGTAATTTCGGGCGTGGCATTTTCGCGCAGCAGTGCGTAACTCAGGAGCGCGCCGAGCGCCATGCAACCGATCGCAGCGGCCATCGCATACGTCCACGACATCTGCACACGCGCACCGCGCGTGCGCGCGGGCTCATCGAGACGGCTTTCGATGGCGGGCCAGAGATCGCGCGCGGGCTCGATCGATTGCGGCAGGCGCCCGACGGCGCGCAGCAGCGCGTCGTCACCGGATCCTGAAGTCGTGCGTTCGTGATTCATACTTGCCTCACGCGCTCAGGCGCTCGCGCAGCAGCCGGCGCGCGCGATGCAACTGCGCCTTGCAGGTGCCCACCGCGATGCCGAGCATGTCCGCTGCTTCTTCGTGCGTGTAACCATAGATGCCGTAGAGCACCAACACGTGCCGTGCGCCTTCGGGAAGCGTCTCGATCGCTTTCTCGACGTCGAGCGGCGGCGTGTCGTCATCGATGATCCCGCCGAGCGCTTCGGCGCGATCGCTGTCCTCGGGAGGCGGCACCACCTCGAGCTGAACGCGCCGGCCGCGCGCCAGCGCCACGTTCACGGCGATGCGATGCAGCCACGTGCCAAGGGCACTGCGACCCTCGAAGCGCGCGAGATTGCGCCACGCGCTGATGAAGGTTTCCTGCGTGCAATCCTCCGCCACGCCGGGTTCCCGCGTGAGCCGCAGGCACAAGCCGTACACGCGCCCGCAGTAGGCCCGGTAGAGCTGCTCGAATGCCTTCCGGTCGCCCTCGCGGGCCCGTTTGATCCATTGGGCCTCCGAATCGACCGTCAAAACCTCTGCCGTCATGCCAGGGCTCAGAGCGACTCCCGTCAATAGGATGTAAACAACCGGCGCGGGCGCGCACGGGCAAAGGCCGAGGCTACCGTCTCCCCGACTTAGAGGCCGACCCGGCCCAAAGGGTTTGAACCGGGCGGTGCCGGCCTAACTTTCGCCGCGCCCCGAAAACCAGTTGACCGCGTACTGCACCAGCTGCGTGCCGGTGGTCAAAGTGAGCTTCTTCTTGATGCGTTGGCGATGCGACTCGACGGTCTTGATGCTGAGATCGAGCGCCTCGGCGGTTTCCCGCGTGCTCAATCCCTTGCCGATGAGGTGCAGGATCTGGATCTCGCGGTTGCTCAGGCGGTCGATCGGGTTGGCCGCCACCGGCGGATTGCCCGAGGTGAACCGCTGGATCATGGTGTTGCTGACCGTCTCGCTCACGTAGATGCCGCCGTCCAGCACGCGCCGCACCGCGACGAGGAATTGCTCGCTCGCCGCCTGCTTCATGATGTAGCCGCTCGCCCCGGCGCTCAGCATGCGCTCGGCATAGATCGTTTCATCGTGCATCGACAGCACCAGGATCGGCAGCGTCGGATATTGAGCACGCACGTCACGCACCAGCTCCAGGCCGTCGCCCTGCTTGAGCGAGATATCGACGATGATCGCGTCGGGCCGGTGCTCGCGGATCGCGGCGCGCGCCTCGCGCACCGTCTCGGCCTCGGCACAGACGTCGAGATCCTCTTCCTGGTCGATGAGCCGGCGCAGCCCCTGGCGTACGATCGGGTGATCGTCGACGATCAGCACCCGCCGCGGCCGCCGCTTGGTCGCGACACCGCTCGTGCTCGCCGTTGTCTTGGTGGTCGCCTGTCCCGGATTCATGTGCGCATCCTCCCTGTGAGGCTCAGGATAGTTCCTCGCCGGTCGTCACCTGGGCATCCGCGTCCGGCGCACCAACACTATCCGTTGGCGCGGGTTGTCGGCAACTGAGAATCACTCGGGTGCCACCTTGGGGCCGGCCGTCGATCTTCACCTCGCCGCCCAGCATCGTGGCGCGATAGCGCATGATCTTGAGTCCCATCCCGGAGGCGAGGTTGGCGCCGGGCGGAATGCCCGTGCCGTTGTCGCTCACGATCAGCGTCACGGTTTCGCCGGTCACGTGCAGGTCGATGATGACCTCGCGCGCATGGCCGTGCTTGATGGCGTTGTTCACCGCTTCCTGAGCGATGCGATAGATATGGTTGCTCGCGCCCGAGTCGAGGGCGATGTGCGGCCAGATCTTGCTGCGGAAGCGCGCCTGCGTGCCGTAGGTTTCACGCACGCGCGTGGCGAGCGCGCGCAGCGCCGACGGCAAGCCACCTCGCTCCACGCTCACTGGCGACAGACCGCGCGCGAGCGAGCGGGTGCTCTCGATGGTGTGATTGACGAGTGCCACGATCTCTTCGGCATCCTCGACCGAGGGTGACTGTTCCTTGCGCAGACGCCCGACGAGTCCACGCAACATGAGGGCGACGCCGGTGAGCTCCTGCCCCAGCCCGTCGTGCAGGTCGTTGCCGATGCGCCGCTGTTCGCGGTTGGCGATCTCGATGATTTCGCGCTCGAGCTCGCGCCGTTGCGTGACGTCCTCGACGACCACGAGACGCAGCCTCTCGCCGCCGATCTCGATCGGCGTGAAGACGCACCCGGCGCGATAGATGGTGCCGTCGCGGCGCACGCAATCGATGTCGATCTCGAAGAAATCCGCCTCCTGCAGGCGCCGGTCGATCTCCGCCTTGACATCGCGATACTGGGCCTCGCCCAGCAGCGTGAGCATGCGCGCGTGCCGCCCGACGAGTTCCGCGGGCTCGTAGCCCGTGAGGCGCACCAGCGCGCGGTTCACCAGGCGCACGGTGCTGTGCTCGTCGAGCACGACCACGCCTTCGCGCATCGCCTCGAGCACGCGGCCGTGGGTCCTGAGCGCCTCCTCGCCGCGGCGGCGCGCGGTAATGTCGTAGGCCACACCGATGACGACGATGGTGCCCTGATCGGTGGTGCGCAATGGCTGATTAATCGTGTGCAGCCAGCGCTCTTCGCCGCGCGCGTCGACGATGCGCACCTCGGCATCCGTTTGCTCGCCCTTGAGGAGCGTTTCCATGCGGCGGCGCGCGGCCGCGAGCTCTTCCGGCGGCAGGAACACCTGCCAGCCGCCAAGCAGTCGTGCTTCTTCCAGGCTGAGGCCGATGATGCGTTGAAAGCCCTCGCTCACCCAGCGCAGCGTGGTCTGCCCAGTCCGGTCGAGCTCGAATTCCTGGATGAAGCCCTCGGCGAACTCACCGACGGTGCGATAGCGCAGTTCGCTCTGGCGCAGCGCCTCTTCGGCGCGCTTGCGCGCATCGATGTCCATCGAGGTACCGGTCATGCGCGTCGCTTTGCCCGCAGCATTCCACGCGACTACGCGGCCGCGATCGAGCATCCAGCGCCAGCTGCCGTCCGCGCAGCGCATCCGATACTCGAGCTCGAGCAGGGGCGTTCGCCCGTCGAGATGGTCCTTGATGCGGGCCTCCACGCGCTCATGGTCTTCCGGGTGAACGCGTTTCGACCAGGGCTGCATGTCGGCATACCAATCCTTCGGATTCCAGCCAGTGATCGCGAACCATTGATCGCTGTGCGTCGCCCACCGCGCCGCCACGTCCCAGTCCCAGTAGGCGATGTTGGCGCCCCAGAGCACGGTGTCGAAGCGCTCTTCGCTGTCCTTGAGGCGCTGCTCGATGATCTTGCGCTCGGTAATGTCGCGCCCCACGAACACGATGCCTCTGATCCCCGGATCGCCGCGGCGATCGAGCAGGCTGCAGTGGAACCACAACCACTGTCCGTCGGCACGCCGCAACCGCACTTCGATCAATGGCGGCAAGGTCACGATGGGGTGCGGTACCAGGTGGTCGAGCCGCACGCACAAGGAGCTCTTGTCATCGGGATGAACGAAGTCGAGGAGCGGGGCACGTTCGAGCTGCGCCGAGGTGCGGCCCAACAGGCGTTCGGCCTCGCCATTCTGGTGGGCGATGGTCGCGCCCGGTCCGAGCACCAGCAGGATGTCACGGTGATAGGGCCCTGCGGCTGCCGCGAGCTGTTCCAGCGTGATCCTGAGCTCATGTGTGCTCACAGCGGTCGGCCCCGAGCCATCGCGATCAAGCGATCCGTGGTGTCTATGGCTTCCTGAACCTGAGCGTCATGCGATCGGACTCGCCGATCGCATCGTATTTCGAGTGGTCGAACTTCGGGTCGGGCGGGAGGCCGCGTCCGTACGGCACCGAGGTCCGTGTGGGCGGCAATGTCCAGACGCCGAACGGGTGATCCTTGGTATCGCGCGGGTTGGCGTTGATCTCGGAGCGTTCGACGAGCTTGAAGCCCGCGCGCTGGGCCTGCTCGATGACGTAGGCCTCCGTCACATAGCCATTGTCGGCGCCCGGGTCCTGTGGGCCGGGATCGGCACGGTGTTGCTCGAGCGCCAGGATGCCGCCCGGCTTGAGCGCGCGAAAGAAGTCCGCGAATACTTTGCCGACCACGCCGCCGCCATCCGGATCCATCCAGCCATGGACGGAGCGCGCGGTGAGAATGAAATCGAACTGATTGGGGGCTAGCGGCGCAGACTCCCTTCCCCAGTTGACGAGTTCGACCTTGCCGTAGAGGTCGGGCTTGCCCGCAAACTTCGCCGCGAGTTCCTCGCGGCCCTTGCGCGCGGTGTCGGAGAGCCCGGGGTAGTTCAGGTCCGCCGCGGTCACCGCGAAACGGCCGCCGGTCATGCGGGCATACGGCGCCAGGATATCCGTCCACCAGCCCGCGCCCGGTTGCACCTCGAGGATCGACATGCCCGGTTGCAGGCCCCAGAACTGCAGAGATTCGCCCGGATGCCGCCACTCGTCACGCGACCGCGCCTCCGCGGAACGCCAGTTTCCCGCAAGCACCGTCTGCAATGCCGGATCCGATGCGGGCCGCTCGGTGGCGGACCATGCCGCCACGGCGGCAAGGACACCGAGCATGGCGCAAGCGATCGTCGTGCGGCGATTGAAAGGCATCGACAGGCTCCTCGGGGATGGAGCGGGTGATGGGAATCGAACCCACGCCATCAGCTTGGGAAGCTGAGGTTCTACCATTGAACTACACCCGCTCGGGAGACCGATTCTAGCCCAGACCATCGCCCACGGCATGGCCGCTCACTTATGACCAAGGTGAGGCGGGATTCACGGCCATTGCCGGGATCGCCGCGCGCCGCTCCTGTGCAACCCTCAGGTTGCACCAGCCACAGGGAGAACACGGATGTACGACGCAATCGTTGTTGGCGCGCGATGCGGAGGTGCCGCCACTGCCATGCTCCTCGCCCGCCGCGGCCACAGGGTGCTCCTGGTCGACCGCGCGAGATTCCCGAGCGACATTCCACAAGGCCACTTCGTGCATGGCCATGGACCCCGGTGTCTCGCACGCTGGGGATTGCTCGAACGCGTCATCGGCTCGAATTGTCCGGCGGTCGATTCCATCGTCAGCGACTATGACGAAGTCGCGCTCACGGGCGCGGAGCTCGCCATCGACGGCGTTGCGCTCGGCTACGGCCCGCGCCGGCGCGTGCTCGACTCGATCCTGCTCGAGGCGGCCGCCGAATCGGGCGTCGAAGTGCGCGAGCGCTTTTCGGTCGATGGCTATCTGACCGAAGGTGAGTGCATCACCGGCATTCGCGGCCGGGACGCGGCCACCGGCGTTGCCGTGATCGAGCGCGCACGCGTGACGATCGGCGCGGACGGTCGCAACTCGCTGCTCGCGCGTACAGTGCGGGCGCCGGTCTATGACTCGACGCCGACGCTCGGGCTGTACTATTTCTCTTACTGGAGCGGCCTGGGCGGTGAAGGACTCGAGATCTATCGTCGCCCGCGGCAGAGCTTCTTCGCCTTCCCGACCAACGATGGGCTGCATGCGATCTTCATCTACTGGCCCATTGCGCGTCTCGCGGAGGTGCGCGCCGACGTCGATGGCGCATTGCGCGATGCATTGACCGATGTGCCGGTGCTCGAATCGCGCGTGTTGGCGGGGCGCCGCGAGGAGCGCTGGTATGGCGCGGCGGATCTGCCGAACTTCTATCGCAAACCGCATGGCCGGGGGTGGGCACTGGTCGGCGATGCCGGCTTTCACAAGGACCCCTATCTGGCATTGGGCGTGTCCGATGCGTTCCGCGACGCGGAGTTTCTCGCGGGGGCCGTGAGCGATGGATTGTCAGGCGAAACACCCCTGCACGATTCGCTCGCGCACTACGAGACCCGTCGCAACGAGGCATCACGGAGCGATTACGTCCTCAATACGCACCTCGCCTCCAACAAGCCGTTACCGGAAGAGTTGGCTCGAGTGCGGGCCGCCATCCGGGGTAATGCGTCGGCCACGCGGAGTTACTTCCTGGCGATCCAGGGAATGGTTCCCCGCGAGACGTTCTTCAATGAGCGGAACCTGCAGGCGCTGCTCGGAGAAGACGTGCGCAAGTCGGCCTGATATCGCGTCCGGCCTGTCGGGCAGGTGAGCAACGGCCCAAGTGGCTTATGCTCACGCGATGAGCGGCTCCTCTGCCCCCGAAACGCAAGCGCTGCGGCGGCGCGTGCGAAGTTTCGTGCGCCGTGGCGGACGCATCACGGTCGCGCAGGCGCGCGCACGCAAAGAGCTGTGGCCGGGCTTTGGCATCGACTTCGATGCCGCACCGCTCGAGCTCGAACGCGTGTTCGGTCGTCATGCACCACGCCTGCTCGAGATCGGCTTCGGCAACGGCGAGACTCTTCTTGCCATTGCATGCGAGCGCAGCGACTGGGATTGCCTCGGGATCGAAGTATATGAAGCCGGCGTGGGTCGCCTCCTGCTCCAGGCCCACGAGGCGAGCCTCGCGAACCTGCGTGTCATCTGTCATGACGCGGTCGAAGTGCTGGAACAGCAATTGCCCGACAGTTCGATCGACGAAGCCCTGGTGTTTTTTCCCGATCCGTGGCCCAAGAAACGCCATCACAAGCGTCGCCTGATCCAACCGGCGTTCGCGACGCTCCTCGCGCGCAAGCTCGTCCCCGGCGGTGTGCTGCGACTCGCGACCGACTGGCAGCCCTATGCCGAGCAGATGCTCGATGTGCTCAACGCGTGTGAATTACTCGTGAACGGCGCGACGGACCGGGGTTATGCGCCACGTCCGGCGATTCGCCCACCCACACGGTTCGAACGTCGCGGGCAACGCCTCGGTCATGGGGTCTGGGATCTCGAATATCGCAGGGTCGCACGCGACCCTTGAGTCAGCCGGACGGCCCCAGGCTCCCGCGGACGCCATCGATCACAAACTGCACCGCCAGAGCGCCCAGGATCACACCCGTGAGCCGACTCACCACGTTGGCACCTGTGACCCCCAGGACGCGCATCACCTTTGGCGTGAGGCGCATCAGGACGTAGGTGATCACCAGCACCAGCACCACGACCAGCATCATTCCCCAGAAGAGCATTGCGGTTCGCGCGAGGTCGCCCGTCACGAGCAGGATGGTCGCCAGTGCGCCGGGACCCGCGATGAAGGGGAAGGCCAGCGGGAAGACCGAGATGTCCTCGCGCTGCTTGACTTCCGCTTCCTCCGTGCTGGTGGTACTGCGCGCACCCGAATGACGCACGTACACCATGTCGAGCGCGATGAGAAAAAGCATCAAGCCGCCGAAGATGCGAAATGCATCGATGCTGATGCCCATCGAGTCGAGCAATGCGCCTCCGATCAGGGCAAAAACTACAAGGATGAGTCCCGCAAGGATCACGGCCTTGCACGCCATCTTTCGTTTGTAGCCTGAACTCGCGCCCTCGGTGAGCGCCGCGTACATCGGCACGAGACTGATTGGCTCGACGACGACAAAGAACATCACGAAGAATTTGATGAGCGGCTCGATCATGATGCTCCGCGCAAAATTTTCCGCTTGCGTCGCGCGCGACGTCAGGCTAACAATTTGCCTGCGCGAGCATAGCAGTGGCGGCTCACTCGCAGCAGGTGAATCGCGAAAGGACTCGAGTGACGACTCACGACCGATAGGGGGACACAGATGGAAGCACCTACTCCCACACCGAAACCGATCGTCGGCGACTGGTACCGGCGTCAGGGCGGTGAGTTGTTCGAGGTCGTGGCCGTGGACGAGGACGACGGCACCATCGAAGTGCAGCACTTCGACGGCACGGTCGAGGAAATGGATTTTGACTCGTGGGACGAGCAATGGGAGGACTCGCTCATCGAGGTTGCAGAAGCGCCGGAAGACTGGACTGGATCGGTGGACGTCGAGCCCGAAGATACCGAGGGCACCGACGACCTGAATTCCGATCGTCAATGGCTGAGCCCGCTCGACTACCTCGACGAATCACGCTGACTCGAGCGCGACCTCCTCGCTCAACAACACCAATCCCGCCTCGAGCCGCAATGGCAGAGGTTTGAGGCCGCGGCCCGCGCAGGGCCCGGCGATGCACTCCCCGCTCCCGATGTCGTACATCGCGCCATGCGAGGCGCACAGGATCACCGATCGATCCGGGCTCAGGAACTGATCCGGCTTCCAGTTGAGCGGGTGACCCGCGTGCGGGCAGTGATTCACGTAGCCGAAGACCTGCTCACCGCGGCGCACTACGAACCCGCGTAGCGGCCACTCGCCACCGCCCACGCTGAAGGCGCGGCTGCCCGGATCGGGGAGCTCGGCGAACGCGCAGATGACGCGCGCCATGTCGATCTCGCGAGTCATGCGGGTGAGCGTGTCGCGGGTTGCGAGGGCACCTTGCGCACCAGCCAGTAGAGCAGGATGAGTCCCGGCAGGCTCAGGGACGCGGTGTACACGAAGAACAACGGGTAGCCCAGGTCGTCGACGACGAATCCCGAGAAGCCCATGAGCACTTTTCCCGGCAGCGCGTACAGCGATGACAGCAGTGCGTACTGCGTCGCGGTGTACTTGGAGCTCGTGAGACTCGACATGAAGGCGATCAACGCGGTGCCATGCACACCGAGCGAGAGGTTGTCGGCACCATTCACGATCGCGAGACCGATCAAGCCCGGCTCCGGCATCGCGGCGAATAATGCAAACGCCAGATTGGTACACATCACGAGTACGCTGCCCAGTACCAGCGCGCGCGTGACGCCGAGTTTCGCAACCACGGAGCCGCCGAGGATCACGCCCAGGATTGCCATGAAGAGACCGATGCCCTTCACCACTGCGGCGATTTCCTTGAGCGTGAAACCCTTGTCGAGATAGAAGGGATTCGCCATCACGCCCATCGCGTAGTCGGTGAGCCGATACGTACTGATGAATACGAAGATGAGCACGCCGAGCGCGAGGCCATAGCGCACAAAGAAATCGACCAGCGGACACACCACCGCATCGACAAACCACGCGCCCGCGCTTCGCAGCCACTCGGGAAGATGTGAGTTGCGCGCGACCCAGTCGATGACGCGCTGATCGCGGCTCTGCGGATCGCTCGACACCACGACTTCGGGCTCGCGGATCAGGAGCGTGGTGACGATACCGATGAGCATGAGCGCTGCCATGCTCGTGTACGAGGCGCGCCAGCTCACGTCCGCGGCGATCCAGAGAGCGCCTGCGGTGCCGGTCATGATGGCGATGCGGTATCCGAGCTGATACGCCGCGGCCATGGCGCCCTGCTGATTCACGGGAGCCGATTCGATGCGCCAGGCATCGACGGAAATATCCTGGGTGGCGGAGCAGAAAGCGACCAGCAGCGCGCCGAGCACGACTGGCGTGAGATCGGTACCCGGATCGCAGTGCGCGAGCCGGAAGAGCCCGATCGCGACGCCGATCTGCGCGACCAGCATCCAGCTGCGCCGGCGGCCCAACAACCGGTGCAGCACGGGCAGCGGCGCACGATCCACCACCGGAGCCCAGAGAAACTTGATCGAGTAGAGAATGCCGACCCACGCGAGCATGCCGATAGTCGCGCGGTCGATGCCGACTTGCCGCAGCCAGGCCGACAACGTCTGGAACACGAGCATGAACGGCAGCCCGGCCGAGAATCCGAGCACCAGCATCGCGGCGATGCGCGGCTGCCGATAGACGAGGATGGCATCGAGCCAGCCTCGCGCGGCTCGCGCCGGCGCCGCGGAGCCCGGCTCGGTGGTCAAAGGTCGTAGTCCACGGTGAGCGGCGCGTGATCGGAAAAGCGACGCGCCTTGTAGATGCTCACGCGTCGCGCTGCTTTGGCGAGCCCCGGGCTCACTACCTGGTAGTCGATGCGCCAGCCCACGTTCTTGGCCCAGGCCTGGCCGCGATTCGACCACCAGGTGTACTGGTCGGGCCGCGTGTCGACCGTGCGAAACGCATCGACGAAGCGCGCCTGACCGAAGAGCTGATCCATCCATGCGCGCTCTTCCGGCAGGAATCCGGAGTTCTTCTGATTCGAGCGCCAGTTCTTCAGATCGATCTGCTTGTGCGCGATGTTCCAGTCCCCGCACAACACGTAGTCGCGCCGCGAACGCCCGAGCTTGCGCAGGTGCGGCATGAAGCAGTCGAGACAGCGAAACTTGGAGGCTTGTCGCTCCGGTCCCGCAGAACCCGACGGCAGGTAGAGCGAGACCACGCTCAGCCGGCCGAAGCGCGCTTCGAGGTAGCGTCCTTCGCGATCGAACTCCGCGACGCCAAAACCACGGATCACATCGTCCGGTTCACGCCTGGAATAGAGCGCGGTACCGGCGTATCCCTTGCGCTCGGCATCGAAGTAGAAGCTGTGGTAGCCGCCCGGCCTGAAGTGCGCCGCGGTGAGCTGTGTTTCCTGGCACTTCGTTTCCTGCACGCAGATCACGTCGGCGCGTTGCCGCCGGGCCCAGTCGAAGAAACCCTTGCTCGCGGCCGAGCGAATGCCGTTCACGTTCAGGGTGATGATGCGCACCGCGAAAGTATAGAGAAGGTTGGCGTTTGAGAGTTGACAGTTGCCGGCCGGACGGGGATCGTCACGTCCCGTTTGCCGCAAGGGAGCCGGCCGCTGCCGATGCTTGCCTACCAGCAACAGTTCATCGACCTCGCCCTCGAGCTCGGCGTTCTCAAGTTCGGCGAGTTCACACTCAAGTCCGGGCGGCGCAGCCCCTACTTCTTCAATGCGGGGCTGTTCAACACCGGAAAGGCGCTCGCCACGCTCGGGCGTTGTTACGCTGAAACCATCCAGCGTTCAAGCCTCGCCTTCGACATGCTGTTCGGTCCGGCGTACAAGGGCATCCCGCTGGTGGCGGCGACCGCCACCGCGCTCGCCGACGTTCACGGCCGCGACCTGCCGTTCGCCTTCAATCGCAAGGAAGCCAAAGATCATGGCGAGGGCGGGACGATCATCGGCAGTGCGCTCAGCGCGCGCGTGCTGATCGTCGATGACGTGATCACCGCGGGCACTGCGATTCGCGAATCCGCGGATCTCATCCGCAAGGCGGGTGCGATACTTGCGGGTGTCGTGCTCGCCCTCGATCGCCAGGAACGCGGCCGGGGAGATCAATCAGCAGTCCAGGAGGTGGAAGCGACGTTCGGCGTGCGCTGTGTGAGCATCATCACACTATCCGATCTCATAGAATCACTCCAACGCTCTGGACGCACGGACATTCTGGCGGCCATGAATGAATACCGGACGCGTTATGGCATATGACTTTGTGAACGGCCGCGCAAACACGACGCGCCGCACTACTTAATTCACTTGCAGAGAGCACGCGCTGAGGCAGAATAGTGCGCCCTCCAGTCCGGGCTGGTATTCAAAGTGATCTGGAGCAAGTTGCATCTGTCATTCGCTGCGCTCGTGTTGTGCACGGGTTCGGCCGCTATTGCGGCGCAGGGTTCGGACGGCAGGCCGCTCTACAAGTGGACCGATGAAAAGGGCGTCATCCACTACGGTGACAGCATTCCGCCGCAGTACGCCAAGCAGGAACGGCGCGTCCTGAACCGCCAGGCGGTCGAAGTCGGGTTGCTCGAAGGTGAGAAGTCGGATGCGCAGCGGGCCGCCGAAGCCGCTCAAGTGCGTGCGAGTACCGAGAGGTACGTGCACGACCAGATGCTGCTCCGGTCATACGTCTCGGTCGCGCAGATCGAGGAAACACGCGATCAGCGCCTGGACCTGATCGAGGGCCAGGTCCGAGTCACCTCGCAATATCTCGAAACACTCGAAGGACGCCTGAAGAATCTGCAGACGCAGGCGCTCTTCTTCCGGCCCTACAGCTCGAACGGCAGCGCCGAGAACATGCCGGATCACCTGGCCGAGGATCTGGTGCTCACGGTGCGTGATATCCGCACGCAGGAACGCGCCCTCGCCGGCAAGCGCGCCGAGCAGGACGAGTTGCGCGCCAAGTTCCAGGCCGACATCGACCGTTACCTCGAGCTGCGGAAAGTCGGAATGAACTAGCGCCGTCCGGCGCTACTGACGTCCGGAATGGCCGAAGCCGCCCGCACCGCGACGGCTGGCTTCGAAAGACTCCACGATCTCGAGCTCCACCTGCACCACGGGCACGACGATCATCTGCGCGATGCGTTCGCCCGGCTGCACCGTGAAG
>DATIEU010000192.1:0-3017 GCA_035455565.1 Steroidobacteraceae bacterium
CGGGCGACGTGTTCGGCAACGGCATGCTCCAGTCATCACACATCCGGCTGGTCGCGGCCTTCAACCACATGCACATCTTCCTGGATCCCAATCCGGACGCGGCGTCGACCTACAAGGAGCGGCAACGCCTCTTCAACCTGCCGCGCTCGACCTGGGAAGATTACAGCCGCAAGTTGATCTCGAAGGGTGGCGGCGTGTTCTCGCGCACCGCGAAGTCGATTCCCTTGAGCCCGCAAGTGCAAGCACTGCTCGCCATGAAAGCTTCGAGCGCGACACCGCTCGAAGTAATCCGCGCAATTCTGAAAGCGCCAGTCGACCTTCTCTGGAATGGCGGCATTGGTACCTACGTCAAGTCGAGCCGCGAGTCGCACGCGGACGTGGGCGATCGCACCAACGATGGCGTGCGCGTCAACGGCAACGAGCTGCGTGCCAAGGTCGTGGGCGAAGGCGGTAACCTGGGCTTCTCGCAGCGCGGACGCATCGAGTACGCGCTCAATGGCGGGCGCCTCAACACCGACTTCATCGACAACTCGGGCGGCGTCAATTGCTCGGACCTCGAGGTCAACATCAAGATCCTGCTGAATCCGATGATGCAGGCCGACAAGTTGAAACGCGGCGATCGCGATCGCTTGCTCGCCAGCATGACGGACGAAGTCGCGCATCTCGTCCTGCGCAACAACTACCTCCAGAGCCAGGCCATCAGCACGCTCGAAACGCACGCCGCCGAGCGCTTCAGCGAGCACATCCACGTGGTCAAGGTGCTCCAGCAGTCAGGCGAGCTCGATCCCGCGCTCGAATACCTGCCGGACGACGAGGAAGTACAGGACCGGCGCAAGCGCGCTCGAGGCTTGACGCGTCCCGAGCTCGCAATCGTGCTCGCCTACAGCAAGATCTGGCTCAATACCAAGCTCCTGCAGTCGGACGTACCCGAGGATCCGTATCTCTCCAAGGAGCTCGAGCGCTATTTCCCGAGCGCAATCCGCAAGCGTTACGCGCGCGTGCTCGGTCGCCACCGCCTGCGCCGCGAGATCATCGCGACCGCGACCACCAACAGCATGGTGAATCGCATGGGACCGGTGTTTGCGCTGCGCGTGCAGGAAGACACGGGCGCCGAGACCAGCAAGATCGCGCGTGCCTACACCATCGCGCGCGAAGTGTTCCAGATGCGCGAGCTGTGGCGTGCCATCGAAAGCCTCGATAACCGCGTCGCCGCCGAGACGCAGTACGCGATGATGTATCAGACGGCCCGGCAGCTCCGGCACATGACCTACTGGTTCCTCGCGCACCATCCGCACATGCTCGACATCGACAAGTCGGTCTCGCGCCTCGCGCCGGGCGTCGCCAAGCTGGCCGAGCATCTCGAGCAAGTCCTGAGCGGCAGCGAGCTCAACCGCTATCGCGACAACGTCGAGCACCTGAAGGAAGACCGCGTGCCCGAGAGTATCGCGGTGCGCATCGCCGGCCTGACGCCGATGCATGCTGCGCTCGACATCGTCGAGACCGCACAGCACGTCGGCGTCGACGTGCTGTACGCCGCGCGCACCTACTTTGCCCTTGGCGAACGCTTGAACCTCGACTGGATCCGCGAGCAGATCGAATCGCTGGCGATCGACGGTCACTGGCAGGCGGTCGCGCGCGGCACGCTGCGTGACAACCTCTACAACCTGCAACGATCGCTCGTGGGCAAGGTCCTGGCGCGCGGCAATTCGAAGGACCCGGCCCACGCCATCGACGGTTGGCTCAACAAGCGCCAGGAACAGCTCGACTTCATCCGCCGCACCGTGACCGACATGCGCACCAGCGTCGCCGCCGACTTCCCGACGCTCTCGGTCGCGCTCCAGGCCGTGCGCCGCATGGCGGAACAATAGGATTTGTCTTTCCCTCCCCTGCCCGCGGGAGAGGGACGGAGTGAGTGCCATGAAGCAGATCTCCGCTCTGGCCGCGATCATCGCACTCTTCATCTGCGTCACGACACACGCCGAGGATCGACCGCTTCCGATCATCGACATGCATCTGCACGCCATCCCGATCGCCGATTTCGTTCCACTCGGCGGCCCGGCGCCCATCCCGCACTGCGTGCCCATGACCGACTATCCCGTGCCTGATTCTGGCGAGGGCGTGCTGAAAAACTTCCGCTCGCGGGATCTCAAGTGCCGCGCGGCCTGGTCGCCACTCACAGACGATGAAGTACGCGAGAAGACGCTCGCCGTGATGAAGCGGCACAACATCTATGGCGTGATCAGTGGCTCGCTACTCCCGCGCTGGGTAGAAGTGGCGCCGGAGCGCGTCATCCCGGCGCTCGGGTTCGGCGGCGGACCCGACGCTCCAACGGCCGACCAGATGCGCGAACGGATCAAGCAAGGCGGATTCGCTGTGCTTGGCGAGGTCACTGCCCAGTACGGCGGTCTGGCCGCGGACGATCCCTCGCTCGCGCCGTACTGGGCGCTCGCAGAAGAGCTGGACATTTCCGTCAGCATTCACATCGGTACAGGCCCGCTCGGCGCACCCTACATGGGGTTCGATCGCTACCGCGCGCGCCTGCACAGCCCGCTCGCGCTCGAAGAAGTGCTGATCAAGCACCGGAAACTGCGTGTCAACATCATGCACGCGGCCTGGCCGATGCTGGATGACCTGCTCGCCGTGCTCTGGACACACCCACAGGTCTATGTCGATACCGGAGCCATCGCCTGGGCACTGCCACGCAAGGAGTTTCATCGCTACCTGCAACGCATGGTCGAGGCAGGCTTCGGCAAGCGCGTCCTGTTCGGCTCGGATCAGATGATCTGGCCCGACGTGATCGAGATGGCGCTCGAGAGCATCGACTCCGCCACGTTCCTGACCGCCGATCAGCGCCGCGACATTCTCTTCAACAACGCCGCCCGCTACCTGCGTCTGCCGCCCGAGCGGATCGCCCAGATGGAGCGCGACTCGAACTGACTTGCCCGTACGGCTCCGGCTGTTAGGCTACGAACTTTCCTCAAGGTGTAGCCATGCCGATCGACCGTCGCGAAGCTCTT
>DATIEU010000193.1:0-3624 GCA_035455565.1 Steroidobacteraceae bacterium
AACGTCGAGGGACAACTCCTCGCCCACGGAGCCGACGTCGTCATCGGATTCGAGCTCTGCGGCGCCGAGCCGGAGACGTGCCACTACGTCACGGGCACCCCCGACCGCAATCGCGTCTGGCTCGATCCCGGCGCGACGACACCCGCGCGCGTGCGTTATGGCTGGGCCGACAGCCCCGTGTGCACGCTGTTCGATCTCGCCGGCTTACCTGCCGGCCCGTTCGAGCTTCCGATCACCTCGCGCTGAGCGCTCACCAGTCCCACATCGTGCCGTCCTCGAGTCGCGCGACCGGCAGCTGTTTCGGCGAATACGGGAAGCGCGCGGCGAGCTTTTCGTCGAAATCGACGCCGTGACCCGGGCTTTCACCGCAGTGCAAACGCCCGTCGCGGAACGTGTAGTCGGCGCGGAACACCTGCATCGTCTCCGCGGTATGCGGCATGTACTCCTGGATGCCGAAGTTCGGCACCCAGGTGTCGAAGTGCAGCGCCGCGCCCATGCACACGGGCGAGAGATCCGTCGCGCCATGAAACCCGGTGCGCACCTGGTGCAGGGCCGCGAAGTCGGCGATGCGTCGCACGTGCGTGATGCCGCCTGCATGCACGATCGTCGTGCGGATGTAGTCGATCAGCTGCGCTTCGATCAGGCGCTTGCAGTCCCAGATGGAATTGAATACCTCGCCGACCGCGAGCGGGGTCACGCTGTGCCGGCGAATGACCTCGAACGCCTGCTGGTTCTCGGCCGGCGTCGCGTCCTCGAGCCAGAAGAGACGATGGGGCTCGAGCTCGCGCGCGAGTCGCGCCGCCTCGATCGGCGTGAGACGGTGATGCACGTCGTGCAGCAGTTCGACGCCCGGACCGTGATCGGCGCGCAGGCGTTCGAAGAGTAGTGGCACCGTTGCGAGGTACTTGGGTGTGGACCACACCGTTTCCGCAGGCAGTTCACTCTCGGCGGGCTCGTAGGCCGTCTTGCTGCTCGAGACGCCGTAGGTCTTTTTCAGGCCCGGCACGCCGCATTGCGCACGAATTGCCAGATAGCCCTGCTCGATGTAGCGACCCACTTCGGCGCTCGTGTCATCGACATCGCGCCCGTTGGCATGGCCGTAGGCGAGCACACCGTCCCGTGAGCGGCCGCCGAGCAGTTGATAGAGCGGCAGCCCCGCGAGCTTGCCGAGGATGTCCCACAGCGCGACGTCGACCGCGGCGATCGCGGTCATCGTGACCGGCCCGCGCCGCCAATAGGCGCCTCGATAAAGGAACTGCCACAGGTCCTCGATGCGCCCGGCGTCTCGGCCGACGAGATTGGGCACCACGTGGTGCTCGAGATACGCCGCGACGGCGAGCTCGCGTCCGTTCAACGTGGCATCGCCCAGCCCATAGACCCCGGAACGCGTCTCGATCTTGAGCGTGACGAAATTGCGGCCCGGGCAGGTGACGATCACGCGCGCCGCGACGATTTCGCGATCGCGCGCCGAACCCTGTGCAGGTACTGCAGCGTTCGGTTCAGTCATGCCAGGTTCTCCCCAGGGACCCGCACTCATTATTCATGAACGGCGCTCCGACGCACGTAGTCGCGCAACCATCGCAAGGCGGGGCGCTCGCTGCCGTCTTCGCGGACCAGATAGCCGCCCTGGGCGTGCATCAGCCAGGCCTTGTACCCATCCAGTGACGGGTAGGCCAAACGCCAGCAACGTCAACGCGGCGACCCGTGCCACGTGCCGCGACATCCTCATCGGATTTCGGCGGGCTGCAACCGCGGCACCAGCAGGTGAACCACTCCCAGCGCAAGGAGATAGGCGGTCGCGGCGACGATGAATACGGGCACGTAGCTCCCCGTCGTCTGCAACAGGAACCCGACGAAGGTCGAGATCAACATGCCACCGACCGCGCCCGCCAGGCCGCCGAGGCCCACGACCGATGCCACGGCGTGACGCGGGAAAAGATCCGACGTGAGCGTGAACACGTTGGCCGACCAGCCCTGGTGACCGGCGGTCGCGAGACCGATCAGCAGCACGGCTACCCAGAGTTCCGCCGCGCCAACGGCGAACACGATCGGTGTCACGCACATCGCGCACACCAGCATCGCGCCTTTGCGCGCGCGATTGACACTCCAGCCGCGCTTGATGAGGCGGCCAGCGAGCCAGCCGCCGCCGATACTGCCCACATCGGCCAGCACATAGATGGCGATCAGCGGCGGACCGATTTTCGTGAGTGTCAACCCGTACTCGCTGTTGAGGAACTTCGGCAACCAGAAGAGAAAGAACCACCAGATGGGATCGGTCATGAATTTGGCGGCGATGAAGGCCCACGCCTGGCGGTGCCTGAGCAGCTGCGACCAGGCGATGCGCGTGGCCGTCTCCGGCGGATCGCTGCGGATGTAGGCAAGCTCGGCCGCTGCGAGCCTGGGGTGCTGGTCGGGAGGACGACAAGCGCTGAGCCAGGTCACGAGCCACGCGGCGCTCAGCACGCCGGTAAAGAGGAACGCCGCCTGCCAGCCCCAGGTGAGCGCGATGATCGGCACCGCGAGCGGCGCGAGAATCGCGCCTACGTTCGAACCGGCGTTGAAGATGCCGGTCGCGAACGCGCGCTCGCGGCGCGGAAACCATTCCGCCACCGTCTTGATCGCCGCCGGAAAGTTGCCGGCTTCGCCTAAACCCAGCAGGAAGCGCGCGACCGCAAATCCCATGACGGTCGCGGCGAGCGCGTGACCCATGGCCGCGAGGCTCCACACGGCGATGGCAAGCGCGTATCCCAGGCGCGTGCCGAGGCGATCGATGATCGCGCCGGCCGACACCAGGCCGATCGCGTAGGCCGCCTGGAACGCGGTGACGATGTAGCCGTATTCGATCTCGCTCCAGCCGATGATGCGCCCCAGGTCGGGGGCGAGGACGCCGAGGACCTGGCGGTCGATGTAGTTGATGGTGGTCGCCGCGAATAGCAGCGCACAGATCCGCCAGCGGTAGTAACCCACTCTCACCATCGATGCAGTCGCCGAAGCGCATCGCTATGATAACGCTAACAACCGGACCGGCCTGTCACGGTTCCGAACGAGGGGATGCCTCATGAAGACCACGCGGATCAGGATCCTGGGAGCTGCGGGGCGGGCGGGCCTGGTGGCCGCCTTCGTCATCTCTACGGCCCTGGCGGCCGAGCCGGCGCGCGAACGCCCGGTCTACCAGGATGCCGGCGCGCCCATCGACGCTCGCATCGAAGACCTCCTGTCGCGTCTCACTCTGGAGGAGAAGATTGCGCAAATCACCACCGTCTGGACTCAGAAGGTTCAGTTGCTCGATGCCAACGGCCGGTTCGATCCGGCGTTGCGGGCGAAGCTGTATCCGGCTGGCATCGGCCACTTTGCCCGTCCCAACGATATCCGCGGCATCGGCAGCCCCTACGAGCATCCCTTCTACGACGAGCGCCAGACGGTGGCGTTGGTCAACGCGATCCAGCGCGATGCGCTCGAGAACACCCGCCTGGGGATCCCGGTCCTGTTTCACGAGGAGGCTCTGCACGGTTACGCCGCCCGCGGCGCCACGCATTTCCCGCAGGCCATCGCGCTGGCGAGCAGCTGGGACCCGGAGCTCCTGACCCGCGTGTTCACGATCGCCGCGCGCGAGGTTCGCGCGCG
>DATIEU010000194.1:0-8882 GCA_035455565.1 Steroidobacteraceae bacterium
TCAGATCTATTTCCCGGCTGCGGCAAAGGAAAATCGATCTGACCCCGTTTTTTCTGTGCGCGGAGAGTTCAGCTGCGGAAAAGAGACCCCGGACAGGTCGCCCGACCCCAAACCTCGACGCTCCAACCGCAGCGGCCACACCCGGCGGCCGTCTCAGAAGTGCTTCCTCAGGCGCGGCCGACGTCGATCAGTCGAATCTTCGGCGCGTGCGTCAGGCGGTAGAAGTGGCGCAACTCGCGCACCAGCGCCTCGCAGCGCAGACGCCCGCGACCGAGAAAGCGTCGCTCGAGCGCCTGGCAGAAGCGCGCCGCATAGCGATTGGCGGACAAGTAGAGGTCGCGCCGCGAACGCGGCAACGAGCTGTCGACGCGCGCGCGTTCGAACAGCCAGTGATGCAGGCGCGCCGGAAACCGGCCGGCGTGCTGCGCTCCGAGCACGAACAGGGTCGCGGCGTACTTGTCCACCTCGGCCTGCACCTCGAGCTCGTGAATCGACACCGGGCGGTCGAGCGCCCCATTCCACGCGAGATACTGGAAGTGGCTGACGCCTTCGAGCGCGGTCCAGTAGTCGCCGAGATTGCCGGCGTGCAGCGCGTGCAACGGGTCCGCCTCGTCGAGCCGCTTGAGAACGCGGCGGTCCAGATAGAGCGACACGCGGACGCGGCTACCGTCCTGGTTCACCAGCAGTGCCTCATCGACGTCGCGCCTGATGGATGCGCGCCTGTCGAGCTCGCGCCGGTCAGTGACGAGGAAATCGCGCACGTCGTGCTCGACGTGGATGTCGTAGATGCGCCCGAGGAGCTCCTGGAGCTTGCGCAGCAGCATCTCAGTGCCGGAATGGCGTGCGCGCGGCGAGCGCCGGTTCGACGCCGAGCTTGCGTAGCAGCGTCTGCGCACGGCGACTGCCGGTCTTCATCCAGATCTCGTAGAGGCGCAGGATGTCGCGATCGCTGTGCGTGTGCGCCATCTCGCTCACTTCGTTGAGCGCATCCACCAGGCGCTGGAACTTCTGCGCGAGCTCCCCGAAGACACCGGCGAGCGCCTGGCCGCGGCCGCGGCTCATGAAGTCGGCGAGCGAGCCGTACGCGCGCCCGCCCATCGCGATGTGGTAATCGATGTCGACCAGTTTGCGGGCGAAGCTGCCGGCGAAAAAGCCGGCGATGAACAGCGACACGTCGCCGAGCCGTTGCAGGGCACGATTGCGCTCGCTCGCGCTCGGCGCTTCGAGCGCCTCGCCGAGCATCACAACGAGCGGCTTGAGACGGATGCCGTGCGCGGTTCGCTCGTAGAGCGCATCGGCACGCGAGAAGAGCGTCAGCAGGTTGACGACGTAGTGCTCGGTGTGGTCGTGCACCGCCAGCTTCTGGTGCGACATCGCGGAATGCAGAGCGTCGCGGAAGAACTCCTGCAGGTTGCCGACCGCAACCAGCCTGTGCTTCTCGTGCGTCATGTGAACCCGCACCTCCTCACCACGTTCCGCCAGCCCATCGGACGGTTTGCCTGCCCTCCCCGTTGCGCCACGTTGACCGTGACGCCTAATTAAGACCGTGATCGCCCGCCAAAGATCGGGTCCTGTTGCAGCGCTTATAGCGAAGCACTGCACAATTCCGCAACAATATGAATTAGCAATGGAAACCTTCGAGTGCTAGCCCCGCCGGAGCCATCGCCGCCCGACCGTCCCGGGGGCGGGGGGTTTCTCGGCTTCACGCGTTATCAGTGGATCGTCATTGCCGCGGCATGGCTCGGTTGGGGCTTCGATGTCTTCGATGCGCTGCTCTTCAACTTCGTCGCCCCGAGTTGCATCCCCACTCTCCTCGATCTGCCCCTGGGCAGCGCCGCGGCTCGAAGCGCGACGGTGTTCTGGACCGGCGTGATCACCTCGATCCTGCTGATCGGTTGGGCGCTCGGTGGCGTGTTGTTCGGTCTGCTCGCGGATCGCATCGGCCGCCAGCGCACCCTGTTCATCACGATCCTGGTGTACAGCGTCGGCACGGCGCTGTGCGCCTTTGCCACCGACATCAACCAGCTCATCGTCTTTCGGGCGCTCGCGAGTCTCGGCATCGGCGGCGAGTGGGCGGTCGGCGCGGCGCTCGTTGCCGAGAGCGTGCCCGAGTCGAAACGCGTGGAAGCGGGGGCGATTCTCTATACGGCGTCGCCGCTCGGGCTCGCGCTCGCGAGCTTCCTGAATTACCAGATCGCCGGCGTGTGGCTGGTCGAGTCGCCCGAAGTCGCGTGGCGCTACGTCTTCCTGTGCGGCTTGATTCCGGTCGGCGTGGCGCTCGGCGTGCGCCTGTTGCTGCGCGAGTCGGAGCGCTGGCGGGAAGCGGCGCGGACCACACCCGCACTCCCTCTCAATGCACTATTCGCTCCGGAGATGCGCCGCGCAACGCTCAGCGGACTCTTCACGGCCATCATGGCATTGCTTGCCTGGTGGAGCTGCAACGCGTTCCTGCCGATCGTCGCGTCGAACCTGGCGCACGATGTCGCGCTCACCTCCGGGCTCGATGCCACCGCGACCACGATGCTCGCCGAGCGCTGGAAGGCGGACGCCGCCAACTGGTTCAATTTCGGGGCGCTCGCGGGCACCTTGCTCGTCATCCCGCTCGCCAAGCGGTTCGGCCGGCGCGCGATGTTCGGCGTCTACTTTGCCTTGTCGCTCCTCTCGCTCCTCGCCAACTTCGGTCTCGACCTGCCGCCGGAGTGGCGCATCCGCGGTTATTTCGCGATCGGCATCAGCGTCTACGGCGTGTTTGCGGCGTTCACGTTCTACCTGCCCGAGCTCTTTCCGACGCGGCTGCGCGGGCTCGGAGCGGGCTTCTGCTATAACTTCGGGCGCATCGTCGCGGCCGTGGGACCGTTCGTGGTTGGCGCGGTGTCGATGCGAGCGGGGGGTTCATCGGCGGCGTTGCTCGAGACCCAGCTCTGGGTGGCGATCATTCCGCTGATCGCGCTCGCCGGCACCCGCTGGATCGTGGAAACACGCGGTCGCACGCTGCCCCCGTAAGGAGAGCTCGCATGGCGCTCACGCTCGTCATCGGACCCAAGAACTACTCGTCCTGGTCGCTCCGCCCGTGGATGCTGCTCAAGCACCTGGGCGTCGAATTCGAAGAGCTCGTGATGCCGCTCTACACGCCGGCGTTCGCGAGTGAAATCCGCCGTTACAACCCGGCCGGACGCGTGCCGGTGCTGCTCGATGGCAAGGTGCACGTCTGGGAAACGCTCGCGATCGCGGAGTATCTCGCCGAAAAGACCGGCCGCGGCTGGCCACAGGACTCCGCGGCGCGCGCCCGGGCACGCACCATCAGCGCCGAAATGCATTCCGGCTTCCAAACGTTGCGCAAGTCTTGCCCGTTCAATGCACGCGCAGTCGGGAAGCGCATCACCCAGGGACCTGAGCTGCGCGCCGACATCGAACGCATCGACCACATGTGGCGTGAAACCCGCGAACAGTTCGGCCAGGGCGGTCCGTGGCTGTTCGGCGACTACTCGATCGCCGATGCGATGTACTCCTCGGTGGTGCTGCGTTTCCGCACGTACGGCATCGACCTGTCGGCACCCTCCTCCGCCTACCGCAACACGGTGCTCTCGGATCCGCCACTCCTGGACTGGCTGCGCGCTGCCCATGCCGAGACGCTGCGCGTCGAGTCGATCGACAGCGTCGGGTGAGGTCACCAGGGCTTGGGCACGCCCTTGTACGAATAGAACCCGCCTGAGCGAGCATCGTCCAGCCTGGCAATGACGGCACGCAGGCCGCGGACGCTGTCTTCGACGGCGAGCGTGGCATTGGGTCCGCCCATGTCGGTGCGCACCCACCCTGGACACAGGAGGCCCACACGCACGCGGCGCCGTCGCAGGTCGTTGGCGAGTGCGACCATCGCCATGTTGAGCGCGGCTTTCGAGGTGCGGTAGGCGTAGAAGCCGCCACTCGCATCGCTGATCGAGGCGAGGCCCGTCGACATCGACACGATGCGCCGCTGCTCGCTCGCCGCGACGTGCTCGATGAACGCCTCCGCCATCTTGAGCGGCGCCTGGGTATTCACGACGAAAAGGCGCGTCCAGGCCGCGTAGTCCATGTGGCCGAACTCCTGGTGGGGATCGTGCTCGGACCCGGCCTTCGGCCCGTAGAGTCCGGCATTGTTGAGAAGCACGTCGATCGACTGGCCGCGCAGCTGGCTGGCGAGTGCATCGATCGCCGCGAAATCGCTCACGTCGAGCGCATGGATCTTCACCTGCGGGTTTGTGGCTGCAAGGTCGCGCAGCTTCTCGGCGCGCTGCGGACTGCGGCAGCAGGCCAGCACCGACCAGCCCTCGGCGGAATATTGGCGCACGAACTCGAGGCCGATCCCACGGCTCGCGCCGGTCACCAGGACGGTGGGCATGACGATCTCCTTGCCGATCCCGAAAACGATTTACAGGGCTGAGCGGGATGGGCTCGAATAAGTTCCCGCAGTCGCGCCGGCCGAGGGACGGCCGGCCTTGCGCGGGCGCGGGCAGGCGCGCACATTCCGGGCATGCTGTGGGCCTCCGCCATCTCGACCGCCACAGATGCCGCCGAGGCGGTATCCGAAGCGGTCGAGCAGGTTGCCGCTCAGCTCGGGTCGCGCCGCCCGCACGTCGTCTTTGCATTCGCCACGCAGGCGTTCGCCGCAGAGCATGCGAGCGTGCAGGCGCGTGTGCGCGCCGAATGGGGCGACGCGCTTCTGTTCGGTTGCTCCGCGAGCGGGGTGATCGGCGCCGGGCGTGAAGTCGAGGACGCCGGGGCGGTGTCCGTCACCGCTGCATGGTTGCCCAACGTGCGCCTCATTCCCCTGCATCTCGAGTCGCAGGCGCTCCCGCCTGTGTACGCCGAGCGCATCGCGTGGCAGACGGCGCTCAACCTGCGCGACGCACCCGATCCGCAATTCGTCATCGTCTCGGACCCTTTCAGCTTCGATACCGAGGATTTCGTGCACGGACTCGATCGCGCCTTCCCCGCGAGCACCAAGGTCGGTGGCCTCGCGAGCGGCGGGCGCCAACCCGGCGAGAACCTCCTGATTCTCGGCGAGCGCACCTATCGCAGCGGCGCCATCGTGCTCGCCCTGAGCGGGAATGTGCGCATCGATGCGGTCGTGGCACAGGGCTGCCGCCCGATCGGCGAGCCGATGTTCGTCACCAACTGCCACGGCAATCTCCTGCGCGAGCTCGACGGCAAAGTACCGCGCGATGTGCTGTCCGAGCTCTACGAGCGGCTGAACCAGCGCGACCAGGAGCTCGTGGGACGCGCGCTGTTCGTGGGCCTCGCGATGCCGGGAGAGCGGCCACGCATCCAGGCCGGCGAATTCCTGATCCGCAATGTGCTCGGCATGGATCCCCAGTCGGGCGCCCTCTGGGTGGGTGCCGAGCTCGAGCCCAACAGCATCGTACAGTTTCACCTGCGCGATGCGCTTTCCTCGGCGCAGGACCTCGAGCGCGCGCTCCTCGCCTTCCAATCCGAGCGGAAAGCGGAGGCGGCACTCCTCTTTTCCTGCATCGGTCGCGGCGTCGGTCTCTACGGCAGCGCCGATCACGACAGCACCGCGCTCAAGCGCCGGTTGGGCGAGCTGCCGATCGGCGGCTTTTTCTGTAATGGCGAGATCGGCGCGGTGCAGGGCATGACGCAGGTCCACGGCTACACGAGCGCGGTCGCCATCGTCAGCAGCCCGCGCACGTAGCGCTGCGGCGCTCGCGCTCGACCCTGCCTCACTCTTACAATCCGCGCCTTCGTTCGCCACACCGAAGGCCTGCTCATGCGCACGACCCTGATATTCGCCGCCGTTCTGTCGCTGTTTGTGTCCGCCGCGGTCCCGGCAGCCGCAAAGTCGCCTTTCACCGCGGATGATCTCGTGCGTCTCGACCGCGTTTCCGATCCACAGGCTTCGGTCGATGGCCGTTACGTCGCCTTTACCGTGCGTGAGACCGACATGGAGGCGAACAAGGGACGCACCGACTTGTGGCTGCTCGACCTCGATGCGGAAAAGCCCGAGCCGCGCCGCCTCACGCAGCACGAGGCCAACGATTCCAAGCCACGCTGGTCGCCCGACGGGTCGAGCATTTACTTTTTGTCGACGCGCTCGGGCACCTCGCAGGTGTGGCGTCTCATGCTCGCGGGCGGCGAAGCGATGCAGGTCACGCGTTTTCCGGTCGACGTCAACGAGCTCAAGGTGGCGCCCAGGGGCGCGCGGTTGCTGGTGAGCATGGAAGTGTTTGCGGATTGTGCCGACCTCGACTGCACGGCGAAGCGTCTCGAGACGATCGAGAATTCTCCTGCCAGGGGCCAGGCGTATGACCGCCTCTTCGTGCGCCACTGGGACACCTGGAAGGACGGTCGCATTTCGCAGCTCTTTGCGGTCGAGCTTGACGAGAGCGGCAACGTCAAAGGCGTGCCGGTGAGTCTCTCGGGACGCCTCGATGCTGACGTGCCTTCCAAGCCCATGGGCGGCGATGAAGAATTCAACTTCAGTCCGGACGGCTCACGAGTCGCCTTCGCAGCCCGCGTCAAGGGCAAGGCCGAGCCCTGGTCGACCAACTTCGATGTCTACGAAATCGCCGCCGACGGCAGCGGCGAGCCGCGCAACCTGACCGCGGACAATCCGGCCTGGGATACTCAGCCGACGTATTCGCCCGACGGTCGGTGGCTCGCGTGGATGGCGATGGCGCGACCGAAGTTCGAGGCGGATCGCTTTCAGCTGGTGCTGAAGGACCTGAAGAGCGGCGAGACCAGGCGCCCGACCGAAGCCTGGGATCGCTCGATCGATCACATCGCCTTCGCTCCCGATTCGCGACGGGTCTTCGCGACCACCGATCATCTCGGTCAGCACGCGCTCTGGTCGCTCGACCTGCGTTCCGGCAAGCCCAAGCTCCTCCAGGCCACGGGGCAGGTCACGGAGTTCTCGGTCGGCCCGCAGCAGGTGGTGTTCGGTCTTGCGGGCCTCGGTGCGCCGGTGGATCTCTACGGCACGAACTTGAGCGGCGGCGGCGCTCATCGGCTGACTCACTTCAACGCGGCGCGCCTGGGCGAGCGCGCGCTGAGCCCGTTCGAGCAGTTCACTTTCGCGGGCTGGAACAACGAGACGGTGTACGGCTATGTGATGAAGCCGGCGAATTACAGCGAAGGCGCCCGCTTTCCGGTCGCCTACATCGTGCACGGCGGCCCGCAGGTGAGCTACGGCAATGCGTGGAGCTATCGCTGGAACCCGCAGGTGTACGCAGGCGCGGGCTACGGCGTCGTGTTCATCGACTACCACGGCTCGCCGGGTTACGGCCAGGCATTCACCGATTCGATCAGCAACGACTGGGGTGGCAAGCCGCTCGAGGATCTGCGCAAAGGATTGGCCGCCGCGGTCGGGAAGTACCCGTGGCTCGACGGTGAGCGTGCCTGTGCGCTCGGCGCCTCCTACGGCGGCTTCATGATGAACTGGATTGCGGGCAACTGGCCCGACGGGTTCCGCTGCCTGGTCGATCACGCCGGCATCTTCGATGCGCGCGGCATGTACTATCAGACCGAGGAGCTCTGGTTCGAGGAATGGGAGAACGGCGGGACGCAGTTCGAGAATCCCGAGAACTATGAGAAGCACAATCCCGTCAATCACGTCAGCGCGTGGCGCACGCCGATGCTCGTGACCCACGGCCAGCTCGACTTTCGCGTGCCCTACGGCCAGGGGCTTTCGACGTTCACGGCCCTGCAGCGGCGCGGCATCGACAGCCGCCTCGTGATCTTCCCCGACGAGAACCACTGGATCCTGAAACCGCAGAACAGCCTGCAGTGGCACAAGGAAGTGCTCGACTGGCTCGCGAGGTGGACACAATGAACGCGCGTAGCATCACTCTCGTCACCGCGCTCGCACTGTGTGCAGGTTGCGGCGCCAACGAGAAGCTGCTGCGTGAGGAGGAGCTGTCACGTCTCGGCGAGTGGCTGCCGGGCACCTACGACAATCGCGCCCAGGTGGATGAGGACCTGGCGCGCAATGCCGCCGAGATCCATGAGCCCATCCGGATGGTGATCGTCCCCGTGGCAGCGCCCATCATCGGCGAATACATCTACTACGCCGAGCAGAGCGACGCAATGAACACCCGGCGTGTCACTGATCAGCGCCTGTACAGTTTCGAGATCACCTCCGACAACATGGCCATCGCTCACACCATCTACCGCTTCAAGGAGCCGGACCGCTGGACCGGCGGCACCGAGCGCGAGGACATCTTCAAGAGCCTGGTGCGCGATGACCTCAGCACGCAATCCGGTTGTGAGCTCAAGTGGGAATTCGTGGATGAACACTTCGTCGGCCAGAGCTCGCGCGTGAGTTGCAAGTCGGCGCCGAAGGCCGGGCTCTCGAGGAAGGTGGAGATCGTTTATGAGCTCAGAGAGGAGACGCTCAACCTCTCGGAGCGCGCGTTCGATTCCAAGGGCAATCTCGTCGAAGGACGCAAGGAAGATCCGCTGTACCGCTTCCGCAAGGTCGGCGACTGACCGACACGCGCCAAGACTCAAGCCTCCCTCCAGGCAGCCTGATAACTCAAACCGGCTTGCAGAATGCGCTCGAGCAAGTCGTCGTAGTGGATGCCGGTCGCGAGCGCCGCATCGGCGAAATCCTCTTCGGCGCTCAGGTTCGGATTGGCGTTCGCCTCCAGCACGAAAATGCTGCCGTCGGGCTGCAGTCGGAAATCCATGCGCGCGTAGCCCGACAGGTGCAGCGCCTTGTAGATGCGCCGTGACAGCCTCTCGAGCTGGTCGACCACTGCGGGCGACAGATCCTCCGCGGCCTTGGTGGTGATGCCGTACTTCGACTGGTAGCGCTTGTCCCACTTCACCTTGCGCGTTGCAATGGCCGGCAACGACTCGGGGAGCGATCCGAACACCATCTCCCACAC
>DATIEU010000195.1:0-6113 GCA_035455565.1 Steroidobacteraceae bacterium
CCTCGGCCCAGCGGCTGGTCGAATCGGCCATCAGGGCCACATGCAGGCCCTGGTCGCGGAAATACTCGGCCACGGTCACGCCGGTATAGATGCTGGCCTCGCGCGCGGCCACCGGCATGTTGGAAGTGTTGGCGATGATGACGGTGCGCTCCATGAGCGGCCGGCCGCGCGTCGGATCCTCGAGCGTGGGAAACTCGTGCAGCACTTCCGCCATCTCGTTGCCGCGCTCGCCGCAACCGACGTACACGATGACGTCCGCGTCGCACCACTTGGCGAGCGCTTCCTGCAACACCGTCTTGCCCGTGCCGAATCCTCCCGGCAGCGCCGCGCGTCCGCCGCGCGCGACCGGGAACAGTGTGTCGAGAATTCGCTGACCGGTGACCAGCGGGCCGCTCGCCGGCAGCCGCGCGGCCACCGGACGCGGACGGCGCACGGGCCAGTAGTGCATCATCGCGAGCTCGTGCCTGTGGCCCTCGCTCGAACGCAGCCGACACACCGTCGCATCGTCGGCATATTCGCCCGCCTGCGCGATCCACTCGACGATGCCGCGCAGCTGCGGCGGTACCAGGCAGCGCTGCGGCGGTCCAAAGGCGTGTGCATGGCCGAACACCGAGCCGCCCGCGAGCGCATCGCCCACGCGCACGACGGGATCGAAGCCGAAAGGTCCGGCGGCACCCTGTGTCATGCCACGCTCGGTGAACATCGCGCCGCTGCGGTCGAGCGGCCGCAACAAGCCATCGAAGATGTGACCGATGAGCGCGGGGCCGAGGCGCGCCGACAGTGGCTGTCCGGTGCCCCTGACGCGATCTCCGGAACGCAGGCCGGTGGTGTCCTCGTAGACCTGAGCCACCAGTTCGTCGTCGCGCAGCTGGACGATTTCGCCGAGAAGCCCCTCCGCACCCACGCTCAGCGCCTCGTGCAGGTGGAATGGACCCTGCATGCGGGCACGCAAGACCGGACCACCCACCCAGCGAATGCGCGCCTCGCTCACGGGGTCACCCCCTTGTCCATCTGCGCCTGGTCGCGCAGCCATTCGTGCAGAAAGCGCGAGCCGATTGCGGCGCGATCGTCCAGGAGGCCGGCGACCGTTGCATCGAGCGTTGCTCCCGCGGCGTGCACGTTCAAGCCTGCGACGAGCTCGCTGCGCTCGCTGAGCGTGTGGCTTCCCGCTCGCAGGGCGGCGGCGCGCGCGAGCAGTGCCGAGCGCTCCTCCTCGCCGGCGCCAGGGGCGATCTCGATGGTCCAATCCGTGCCACGCAGCCGCAGCGCGGCCGCGGCGAGCGCGCCCTCGCACCATTCGCGGCGCACCGCCCCGTCGCTCCAGCGACGCTCGAGCAGGGCAGGCAATGCATCGCAGGCGCGTCTTACGAGCAGCTGGAACGCGGCGTGTTCTTCGCGGCGCCGTGCCGCTTCAAACTCCGCGCGCCGCAGCACGAGACTTTCTTCCAGGCGCGAGCGCTCGTAGCGCACCGCCTCCCGCATCCGCTTGCGTGCCTCGCCAAATGCCGAGCGCACGATCGCCCGAGCGCGCTCCCGAGCGCTGGCGCTCTCGGCGGAGCAGCGCCGATCACGGTCACGCTCGAGATGCTCGAGCAACGCCTGGAGCTGCGCAGCGACGATGCTCTCGGGCAGGCTCACGTGCCGACTCCGAGAGCGCGCTCGAGCTCGCGCGTCAGGTCGGGTGGATCACGGCGGCGCAGCGCATCCGGGATGATGAGCACGAGCGGCTTCGCAGCGGTGAGCGCCCACTGCAGCTTCGCGGGCGTCAGCTCGGCCGCGAGCGCCGCGCTCAGCAGCAGCAACTCGCAGTCGTTGCAGGCGGCATCGAACGCGGCCTCGAGCGTGCGGTCGGTCGGGACGATGGTGCGCGCTCCCGCGAGACGGTATCCCGCGGCAGTGAGCTCGTCGGCAAACACGATGGGCGTCGACATGTCAGGCCGCGCGATTGAGGATCAGGATGGCAATGATGAGACCGTAGATCGCGATGCCTTCCGCCAGGCCCACCAGGATCAGGAGGCGCCCCATGAGCTCCGGCTTCTCGGCGAGCGCCCCAACGGCCGCGCTGCCGACTCGTCCTACGGCGTACGCCGCTGCCAGCGCGCTCACCCCAACCGCGAGCGCCGCGCTCAAGAGCGCCCATTGCAGCACCTCGGGATCGCTCGCCACCGCGAGCGGCTGCGCGGGAGCCTCGGCGAGCGCATTGAGCACCATGGCAACCACGATCAGGGCGGTGAGCACGAGGGCCCCGCCCATCCAGGCCAGAAAACGCACGATGCGATGCGTGTGTGTCATGTGGAGCGTTCCTTGGGAGGGGGACGAGTGAGATCGATCTCGGGTAGCGGCCGGAACTCGCGCCCAGCGCCGCGAAGAAAGCGGACGAAGAACTCGAAGAGCACGAGGCGTGTGGTCTGGATCCCCGCCACGAGACCCTCGAGCACGATCACGAAGACGTTACCGACAAGGAGCACGAAGAACGCGAGCACTCGCGACGATACCGCCGATGCCAGGCCGACGATGGCCATGCAAAGGCCGCTGTGCGCCAACGAAAATGCGCCGACGCGCAGGAAGGAGAGTGTATTGACGCCGATCTGCAAGGCCGTTTCAAGAAACTCACCGATCGCGGGCCCGATGCGCGCGCGGCGCGTTCCCGCCGGCGCACAGGCAACCGACCCCGACACCATCCACACGGCGCCGGCAGCGGCCACCCAGAGCGCCGCGATATCGGCGAAGGCGAGCAGCAGGCCCCCATAAAACACAATGAGGCCGGCCTTGGACGCGCACCAGCGCCATCCGTTGCCCGCCCAGCGTTGCTGGACGCCATCGAGTGCGAGCCCGAGCAACACCACCACCACTCCGAGCCCAAGAGTGGTGCCGAGAATCAGGAGCGGCTCTTCGAGCGGAGCCACCCACAGGGGACGGATCAGATCCTCGCGCGCAAACACGCTGCCGAACAGCAGGCCAAACGCGATCGAGGCCGCCCCGCCTGGGACCAGCAACGCCAGCAGGCGATAGCGACGCCGCAACACCAGCCCCGCTGCGAGCAGCACCAGGCCCTGCCCGACGTCCGCGAACATGAATCCAAAAATGAGTGGCGCGATGATCGCGACCAGCAGGCTCGGATCGGCCTCCGCGAGCCCGGGCGTGCCGAGCAGGCGCGGAAACAGCTCGAACGCCCGCGCCCACGCGGGATTGCGCAGCGTCACGGGTGGCTCGAGGCTCTCGGGTGGCGGTGGGAGGTGCAGCAGGTACGGAACCTTGGCGCTCTCGAGCCGCTGATCGAGCGCGCGCGCTTCCGGGTCCTGCGTCCACCCGGTCACCCACGCGAAGTGCTCGGTAGCCGCGAGTTGTGGCACTTGATTCGTGTACCAGTCGACGAAGGCAAGATCGCCGAGCACGCGCGCGAGACGATGCTTTTCGGTCAAGCGCTCGAGCGCCGCGCGCTGCTCGCGCGTCTGCCGCTCATTGGTTTCGATCTGCTCGTCGAGCCTTGTCTGCTCGGGAGCTGCGCCGCTCGGCAGCGCGGGCAGGACGATGCGCCGCGCCTTGCGTGCGAGCAGCGCCTCTTCGAGCGCGGCGATCTCCGCTGCGAGTCCTACAGCCACCAGGTAGCAGCGCGGAGGAGCGTTGATGCGCTGAACCAGAAGACCCGCCGGCAGATCACGCGGCCAATCTGCGGGACTCAGGCAAAACGCGCAGCTACGCAGCTGCGGTCCGGCGCTCGCGAGCTGGTCGAGTGCCGGAAGGCGCCCGCCGGCGGCTGCCAGGAGCTCGGCCGCAGCTTCGAGCTCGTCGCGTTGCGTGAGCGCCGCCTGGAGCGTCGTGACCAGCGGTTGCGCCTCAGCTTCCCACGCGCGCAGTGACGCGAGCGCCTCTTCGAGGATGCGCTGCGGTTCGCGCTGACCCGTGGATTCCAGGCGGGGCGCCGGCCAATACGCGGCGTAGCGGCGCTGCAGTTCGTGATATTCCTCCAGGCTCGCGCGCAGCTCGGGCAAGGTCCCGCGCGCAACGCTGCGGCTCTGGGTCTCGAGCTGCACGGCGTGGGTGCTGGCGAGCAGAGCCAGGGCGCGCGGCAACTCCTCGCGCGGCACCAGCAGCTCAAACCAGGTGGCCGGGTGCGAGCGGACCGTCATGCGGCATCTGCGCGTTGCGGCTCGAGCAACACACGACGCACGAGTCCCGCGCGCAGGCGCTCGAGATCGAGCGCCTCGAGGAACAGGTGAGCGATGCTTGCGGCCGCGGTCTCGACGTGACGGCGAAACAGGATAGACATTCGTTGCGCGAGCGCCATGCGCGGGCCGACACTCGACGCCACCCTCGGGTTGCGCAATACGGCTCCGTGAGCGATGACTGCGCGCACGACGGATTCCAGTGGGTCCGATTGCGCAGCCGAGGTCCGGGGCCAAAGACGGCGCCACACGTTGAGCCAGGCACGCAGCATTGGTGTGCCCGCGCTTGCCTCCCGGAGCAATGCGGCTACCGGCGATGCGGCGAGCGCCTGCGCGCGCTCGCGCGCATCTCTGTGGGCCCACGGCGCATAGATCTCGTCTTCCGCCATCCACCGATGAACGACACCCCCGCGCAGCAAGTGGTCCAGGACGGGCAGATCCGCCAGGAACGCCGTCCACGCCACCGCCGCGTGCCACGGCTCGGGTTGAAACCGGGCGATCTCCTCGGCATAGCAACGCCACTCGGCGCGCAAGCGCGCCTCCACTGCATGGCTGCTCATGTCGGGCGTGATGCGCTCGGTCCAACGGGCGCGGCCCGCAGCACGCAGGGCGTGCAGATATTGCGCGACGTTGTGCATCGCCTCGAGCCGCCGCCAGTCGCGCTCCGTAAGGCGCGTACCATGACGAGCCTGGATGCGCGCCTGCGCGTAGGCAAAGTCCGCTCTGCCCATCATTTGGAGGATGTCAGCCACGCTGCGACGCGGTTGAGCACGGCATCGAGCGTTGCCTCCTGTGACAATGCAGCGTGCCCGGGCACAGGATCAGGAGCTTCGAGCAGCTCGCTGACATGCCGGGCAAGTGCGGCCGCACAGCTGTCATGCACGCGGCGCACACGCTCGTCGCAGCGGCGCGCGATCAGCGCTGCGCGCTCCGTCGCCGCGCGCACGGCGTACGTGCCTGCCTGCTGGGCTTCGCGCACAGCCTCCTCCGTCGCGCGCTCTGCGGCGAGCGCCGCATCCATGGCGGCGACCACGCGGATCGACTGAGGTGCAGTGGCCATCGCGCCCTCTGATTCCTACTGGAGAACCATACCCTGCCTACGGGTCAGCAACAGGGCAATCGCGGTTTTCCACAAGGCCCGCGGGCGCAGTCCACCCGGCAGCTAGGTATTTTCCGCAACGGCGGAGCCGCCACCGCGTGCTAGCTTGCGGACTCGTATGGTTCGTCCTACGCCCCGAGCTTCGCCGAGTGAGATGCCATGAGTGCGCTGAGCGTGCTGCTGATCGGTTTCCTGCTCGGCATCCGGCACGCGACGGAAGCCGATCACCTGGTCGCGGTGGCTACTCTCGCCACCCGGCAGCATTCGCTCGCGCAGAGCATGAGGCAGGGCGTGGCGTGGGGGGTGGGACACTCGGTGACGCTGCTGCTCTTCGGCGGCCTCGTGCTGGCGCTTGGCGCATCGCTCCCGCCAGGGGTTGCGACTACGCTCGAGCTCCTGGTCGGCGGCATGTTGATCGTTCTAGGCGCAGACGTGCTGCGCCGTCTCGTCCAGCAGCGTATTCACATTCACGTCCACGCTCACGGTGCCACTGTTCGCCATCTGCACGCACACAACCATGCCGTCGCACGGCCCGGCGCAGCTGCCAAGCACGGACATGCTCATGCGGCGGGATTGCCCTGGCGGGCGCTAGCGGTTGGCATGACCCACGGCCTGGCGGGCACGGCCGCGCTGATCGTCCTCAGCCTGGGGGCGGCGCAGTCGTGGCAGACCGGCCTGGCCTTCATCGTGCTCTTCGGCCTGGGCTCCATCGCCGGCATGGCGGTGCTGTCCATGGTCATCGCCATCCCGCTGCACCTCACGGCCGCTCGGCTCGGTCGGGGCTTCAACGTTCTCACCGCGGTGATCGGCGCCTGCAGCTGCACGCTGGGACTGCTGACGATCTGCCG
>DATIEU010000196.1:0-3511 GCA_035455565.1 Steroidobacteraceae bacterium
GCTACGCCGCCGAGATGGACGGCCAGGTCTACCTGCAGCGCGTGCGCCAGCACATCGATGGCGGCATGCGGAGCGGCGTTCGGGCGACGCCCACCTTCTTCGTCAACGGAGCGATTACGGACGTGTCCTTCGGGTTTCAATCCATGATTACCGCGATCGAAACCGTGTTGCGCCGATAGCCGGAGGCCCGGTCGGCTCCGTAAAGCTCGGCAAAATAGGCCAGGACACCGGGGTCGTGGCCTTCCTCCATCGATCAGCGCACGACTTCGACGGGTGCGGTGAACACGTATCCCGTTCCCCGCTCGGTATGTATCAGTTCCTGGCCGGCGCCGTGCTCTTCGAGCGTCTTGCGCAGACGACCCACCTGGGTGTCGATCGCGCGGTCGTAGACCTCGTCGTTGTGCAGGTGCGACATGCTGAGCAGTTGCTCGCGTGAGAGCACCCGCTGCGGAGAGGCGAGAAATGCCGCGAGCAGGTTGAACTCGGCGTTCCTCAGCGCGATCAGTTCACCCTGAGGCGACTTCAGGCGCCGAATCCGGACATTCAGCTCCCAGCCCGCGAAGCGGTAAGCGCGTACTTTCGCCAGGCCGTCCGCCACGGTTTCGTGAGAACGGGAACGGCGCAGCAGGGCGCGAATACGCGCCAGTAGCTCGCGCGGCGAGAAAGGCTTCGTCAGGTAATCGTCCGCGCCGAGCTCCAGCGCCATCACCCGGTCGGCTTCCTCCTTGCGTCCCGTCAGCATCATGATCGGTATGTTGGAATCGGCGCGTATGCGGCGCGCGATGTCCATCCCGTCCTCGCCGGGCAGCTTCAGGTCGAGGATCAGGAGGTCGATCATCTCGCGCGCAGTCACGTCGGCTATTTCCCGTCCGCTCGCGAGCGCGGTGACGTGTATCTCGTTGTCACCCAGGTAGTCGACGACCATCTGGCGCACTGAGGGATCGTCGTCGACGATCAGAATGCGCGTTAGAGCAGGCGATATCTTCTCTGGCGAAGGCGCGTTCACCTGTGTCGGCTCTTTTATTGAGCGTGGAGAAGATGAAGGCAAAGTATGACACCGCCGTGTCTACCCGGGGAGGCGATTGCGTCAAATGACAAGATTACGGACCATGCCGACGCGATGTTGACTGATTCGTCGGCTGAAATGAATTTTTGACCAGGAGGCGTACGCTCGTAACCCCCGGATATCGGGACCGAATCGGGCAATCGCCCGGTAGGGGTATCGTGCAGGTGAAAGGACGCATACTTGTCATCGAACCGGACGATTTGATTCTGGGCTTGATCGAACGCTGGTTGGGGGAGGCGGGCTATACCGTCGTCGTCGTTGAGGTCTCGCGGGGGCTGCCACGCGCGGTCGAGAGAGAAGAGCCGCACCTCATCATCATCGACGTCCCGACGCCCCGCAGTGCCGGGAAGACCATAAAGTCCATAAGGGACGTGTATGCCAGCCCGATACTGCTTCTTTCCGCGAGATTCAGACGGGGCATAGCTTCCTCGAACGTTATGGCCCGCCAGCTTGGGGTCCGCAAGGTGCTGCCGAAGCCGTTCACGCGCGGAGAGCTGCTGTCGGCAGTAGCCGAGTCAATCATCCCAAGACTAGAGGCGTAGCGCCTTGGCCAGGCTCGTAGCGAGGTCGCGCGCCGAAAGCGGCTTCTGCAGTACTTCGTCGACCAGGCCGCCACCGCGCGCCTTTTCCGCTGTCGCTCCCACATAACCGCTCATCAGCACCACGGGCAGGGAGTTGCGCATGCCACGCACTTCCCGGATAAGCGCCGAGCCCGACATCTCCGGCATGCGCTCGTCGGTGATAAGCGCATCGAAACGTTCAGGGTCGGCGCGGAACGCCGCGAGCGCAGCCGCGCTCGAGGTGAAGCCGGTCGGCACATAGCCCAGATCCGCAAGGATGCGGGTCGCAAGCCGCACTAACGGCTCCTCATCGTCGACAATCAGCACACGCTGGCCGTTGCCGCGTGGGGGGGCCGACTGCTTTGCATCGCGAGGCTTTGTAGCGTCGCCAGAGCGCGGCAGATAGACGGTAAAAGTACTGCCGGTGCCGAGAGTGCTCGAGAGGTCAATCGCGCCGCCGAGTGCGGTGACGATGCCGTGCACGAGCGAGAGTCCCAGGCCCGTACCGGTGCCGATTTCCTTCGTGGAGAAGAAGGGGTCGAATATGCGATCAACGATCTCCGGTGCTATTCCGACGCCGGTATCCGCGACCGTTAGCACGACATATTCTCCAACCCCGAGCGTGCCGATCATCGTAGTGAGAGGACCTTCCACGCGCTCGATGGCGAGCTCAACGCAAAGCGTTCCGCCGGCTGGCATCGCCTGGATGGCATTGGTGGCAAGATTGGTCACCATCTGGTGCACCTGTGTCGCGTCGCCGAGTACCGCCGCGGGCCCCGCGCGCAGCTTGGCGTGCACGGTCACGCTCGACGGCAACTTCGCCGAGACCAGGTCGAGCACCTCGCGCACTACCCCTTCGAAGTGGACCGGCACGACCTCGCCGACCGCGCTGCGGCTGAAGGCCAGCACGCGTTCCACGAGCGCGCGCCCGCGCTCGCCGGCGACCATGATGCTGCCGAGGTCGCGCGCGAGGCGACTCCCTTCGGGCACGCCGCGCAGCGCCATCTCACCGTAGCCGAGGATCGCTCCGAGAATGTTGTTGAAGTCATGGGCGATTCCACCGGCAAGCGTTCCCATCGCCTCGAGGCGTTGCGCCTGGCGCAGCCTGAGCTCCATCGCCCGCAATTCTTCCTCCGCCCTCTTGCGTTCCGTGACGTCGGTTGCCGACCCCGACCACCGCACGACCTTCCCGGTTTCGTCGCGCTTGCAGATGGCCTGGAGGGCGTGCCGGCGCGTCTCGCCGCGCACGATGTAGCGCAACTCCATGGCAAGGCGCTCTCCCTCTCCGGCAAACAATTCCTCCCGCGCGGCCTCCCACTTCTCCCAGTCCTCTGGATGTACCGGTATGTGCGCACGGAATTCCGCCCTGTTGGTAAACGTGATTTCGGGCGGAAACCCGGCGAGCTCGTTCGCTCGCGCCGAGATGAAAATGCGGTCGGAGAGCACGTCCCAATCCCAATATCCCGACTCGCTCGCGGACATGGCGAGCTCATAGCGCTGTTCGGATTCGCGCAGGGCTTCCTCGACGCGCTTCTGCCCGGTTATGTCTCGCACCGTCCCGGTCCAGCGCACCACCGCGCCGGAAGGATCGCGCGCTGCCATGCCGGTAAGCTGCGCCCAGCGCGTCTCCCCGTCCCGAATGAACCGAGTCTCGACGTCGTAGCGCACCGTCTTGCCGGCAAAGTGCTCTGTCCACGCCCGAATTAATCGCGGGCGATCCTCGGGATGGAACGGAATATGCGCGAGAAGATCATTGCGGCCGGCGAATCTCGTGCCGGGTGCGAAGCCATAGATCTCGAGCAACCGTGGCGAGGTGTAGATCGTATCGTCGGCGGGAATCCAGTCCCAGACACCATCGTCGGTCGTCTCCATGGCGCGCGCGTAG
>DATIEU010000197.1:0-5868 GCA_035455565.1 Steroidobacteraceae bacterium
TGTCGGCGGACTTCGCCGTCAACAACATGGCGGCGTACGAGGTCTACCTCGGCGGCCTGCAGTACTTTCTCGGCTTCAACTACCAGTCGGCGGAACGCGCGTTTCGGTCGGCGCTCACGCTCGCGCCGGATTTCCACATGGCGCGCTACCGCCTGGCGCAGGTGCAGGTTGCGAGCGGCGATACCGAGGCCGGGTTGGCGACATTGCACGCCATCCCCGCCGACGCGCCACTCACGCACCGTGAGCGCGCTTATGTGGACGGGGCGAAGGCGATGTTCGAGCGCGACGCGAGCCGCGCCCGGCAGATCTACGAGGGACTGCTTTCGGAGCTGCCCTTCGATGTCGAAGCGCACACGCTGCTCGCGCAGTCCTATGACGTGGCCTTCGAGGACGAAGCCGCGGCGGCCGAGCTCAAGCGGCTCCTCGAGCAGGAACCGCAGAACGACTACCTGTGGAGCTATCTCGGGGAAACATACTTGCGACTGGGCGATTATCAGCAGGCACGCCAGGCGCTCGATCGCTACCTGCAACTGCAACCGCGCGACCCGTACGGATTCACCATCGTCGGGCAGCTCGAGCAGCTGACCGGCAAGCCCGAGCAGGCGGCGGCGCAATTCAAGCACGCGCTCGAGCTCGAACCTGGATTCGTGCCTGCGCGCCTGGCGCTTGCGCAAACGGAAGCGCTGCTCCAGAACTGGTCGGAGGCGCAGCGGTTGCTCGCCGCCATGGTGGACGACTCGAATGTTGTCGCTGCCTACCGGATCGATGCGGCATTCGCCCTGAGCGGCTTGCGGCGCGCCGAAGGCCATTTCGCATCGGCCGCGGAACTCCTGCACAGGCTCGAGCCCGAGTTGCGCAAGGAGTCGATCCGGGAAGCAATGGCGCTTTCCGAGCGCGGTCTCGCGCAGGCCGAGCTCGGCCGGTACGACGAAGCCGAACGGTTGATCAACCTCGCGACGTCCCGGTCGCCGGGTGTGCCAACCCGCTACCTGTTCGCGCGCGGCACGCTGATGCTCATGCGCGGTGACGCGGCACGTGCGCGCGTGGTGGCGAGCGAAATCCGCAATCTTCCCGTGCTCGGCGACAATCCGCAGGATGCCGCCATCGTCAGGGAGGCGACGCTCAAGGCTGCGACTTATCTCGAGGGACTGGCGGACTTGTACGCCGGCGACGCCGCCAGGTCGGCCGACGTCCTGGCGCGCGCGGTCGCGCTCCCGGGGTACCAGTATTCGATCTACAACCTCGGTCTCGCGCGTGCACTGCTTGCGGCTGGCAAACCCGCGCAGGCGCTCAAGCTGGCGCGCGCAGCGGCGAGCGAACGGGATGCAGGCGATCTGCGGCTCGACCTGGAGCTCGATCGTTCACGTGCGATTCTGCTGGAGGCGGAGATCCTCGAGCAGTTGGGACAGCCCGACGGGGCAAAGGCACGGGCGCGCGATTTCCTGCGTCGTTGGCAGGGCGCCGATCCACAGCAGCAGGATCGCCTGCGCGCCGAGCGACTGGAGAAGACCAGTCGCCGCGGCGCGAACGAAGTTTGAATCAGAGCGGCGGGCGCCTTACGCGAGTCGCGCCACCGGTGCCTGAGCAGGTGATCGCACCATCGCGGCCGTTGCCGTCGAGGTCGCGATAGATCAGCGACGCGGGCGGGCAGGTGCGGCCTGTGGACGTCTCGCTCACCAGCACATCGAAGCTGAGCGTGAACCTGAGCCGCGCTTCGTTGGAGATGACGTTGTAACCCATCCGGCGCAGGTCGCTCGAGGTGAAGCGCCCGTCACCGTTCATGTCCATGATGAAAGTTGGGGCGGTGATCGACTGCGCGGGGTCCACGTTCGGCACGGTTTCGACCAACACCGCCCGCAAGTCGACCTCATATGTCCCATAGGTCGAGCTGATGTCCTGCAGCACGTCGTCATCGTTCTGCGGCGGCGTGATGAAGTTGAAGGCCTGTACCGGCCCGCTTTCGAGGCGGCGCAGGTAATCGATGTTCGGGTCCGCGACGTCGAGATCGAAGAGTGCAATCGGCTCGAACATGCCGGCCGCCACGTGCATATAGGCGTTGAGCGCGGATCCCTCGCGGTGCCGCCGCCCAACCAGCTCCTGCGAGATGCTGTTGATGAAGCCCGCCATGTTGCGGATCGCCTTGGTCTGCGTGCGATCGAAGTTCTCGTCGAACGAGCGCGCTGCGCCAAGATCCAGCATCAACACCAGGCCAACGAGGTCATCGTCGGGCCCAAAGCCGAATCCATCCTTCACCTTCGGCGTCGGGCAGCCGCTTTGCGGGCACGGCACGTCGGTCTGCGGCCGCGGCACGGCGACGATGTTGCCGGCGGTATTGCGCAGGTAGGGTTTGTTGAGCAGCACGCCGGGCGCGAAGGCATCGTCCAGCAGGCGATCGCGCACCTGGAAATTACCGGTGTTGGAATCCGCCAGGTCGAAGGTGTCGTTGCGCTCGGTGGTGAACTCGAGGAACGTCTCGTCCGGACCCGCGCAGTCTTCATACGGCGTGCCGGCGCGGATGATCGGGAAGTGGCGCATGTCGATGCAGCCATCGGGATCGGTCAGCACGATTGCTTCGCGCCGCCCGATCGGCTGCGTCGGCTCCTCGGGCGATTCGACAATGGCGACGGAATCCGGCGTCTCGATGCGCAGGACCATCGACCAGCCGGTGGGTGTCATGAAGGCTCCCGGCTTCGGAATGTCGATCGAGATGTGGACCGGCGGACCGTGATGGTGCTCGTCACCTGCGGCGGCATCGGTCGGAACGAACGTGACAAGCAGGGCGCCTGCTACGGCGCCCGCCAGGGCATTGCGCGCTTGCATGGGACTTCTCCGGGTACGGGATAGTCGTTATCGGTTTATGAGGCGTCATCATCGCGTCCCCGGCGCGCGCGCGTCAAACGTAACGCACGAGCGCCTTGTGTCCCGTCGTGTGCGCCTGAGCCGTGATCGTCGGGCTCGTCACCGCGTCGCTCCCCATCCACTGCACGGAATCGGTTGAATGGACGAAGCTCGCAGCCATCAGCAGGGACAAGGAAATCGCTGTGACGCCCGCAATGAAGGACCGGAGGGTCGAGCTGTTGTCGGTATACATGGTCTTTGCTCCTGGGGTTTTGGTTTCGATCCGGGAGCAATCGTGACGGACGGGTCGTCGCCGCTCTGTCATGCGGCGGACACAACGGGTGAAACTTACATAATCTGGGATTGGCCCGGCTTTACCCGCTCTGCACCAGGCCGGCGAGGGCTTTCTCATCGCGCACAGTCACGGCGCCCCGGCCAAGCTCCACCCAGCCGCGGCCCTTCCATTCCTGCAGATACTGATTGACCACCTGGCGCGAGACACCGAGAAAGCTCGCGAGCTCTTCCTGCGAGATGCGCACTTTCACGCCATCACCGTCGCGCTCGCCGTGGAACTTGCCCAGGCTGACCAGGCGCTTGGCGAGCCGTGCCGACGCATCCAGCAACGCGGCGTCTTCAACCTGGCCGCTGGTCCAGCGCAGGCGCTCGCCACACAGCCGCAGCAACTCGAGTGCAAGCCGCGGCTCGCGTTCGAGCGCGCCGAGGAAGTGCTCGCGCCGAATCGACACGAGCTCGGAAGCGATCATTGCGGTGGCCGAGGCCGTGCGCGGTCCACCGTCGAGAAGCGCGATCTCGCCGAATGTGTCACCGGCTTCCATGATGTTGAGGAAGATTTCGCGACCGTCGGCGGCGCCGGCGCTGATGCGGACCTTGCCCGTGACCACGCCGTAGAGCGCGTCGCCCGCATCGCCCTGTGAAAAGACCACCTCGCCCAGGCGATAGCTGCGCTGCACGGCGAGGGTGGCGATGCGCTCGAGCGCTGCGGGAGCGAGCCCGCGAAAGAGTGGGCTGCGCTGGAGCATGATCTTGCCGGCCAGTGTCGTCATGGTTCCCCGTCAGCCCAAAGATGGGTGATGATATGCCTCATGCCTCACTATGAATCAACACTCTCAGGCGTTCTTCAGCGCTCCCTCGTGCGCGTTGCGACGGTCGGCGCGCTTCTGCTTCTGGTGGCCAGTGGCGCGTGGGCGGCCGTGGAGGCGCGCATTACCGGCGCACAACGCATCGTGGCTTTCGCGGATGTGCACGGAGCCTACGACGAGCTGCTGTCGGTGCTGCGTGAAACCCAGGTAATCGATGCGAATCTGCACTGGAGTGCCGGCTCCACCCATCTGGTCAGCACGGGCGATCTGCTCGATCGCGGACCGGCATCCCGGAAGGTGCTCGATCTGCTGATGCGCCTCGAGGTTGAGGCACGGGAAGCCGGCGGCGCGGTACACGTGGTGCTCGGTAACCACGAAGTCATGAATATCGTGGGCGATCTGCGCTACGTTTCGGCCGAGGAGTACGCGGCCTTCGCCGGAAAGGAAGACGACGCGCTGCGCGAGCAGGCGTGGACGCGGCTGCTGAGCCAGGAGCCGGCCGCAGTGCGCTCTGAGTTCGACGCGCAGTTCCCGCGCGGTTATTTCGCGCATCGCCAGGCCTTTTCTCCCACGGGGCAATACGGTGCGTGGCTGCTCGGGAAGCCCTTCGTGCTCGTCGTCAACGACACGGCGTTCGTGCATGGAGGTCTGCCGCCGGTGGTCGCGGAGCTCGGGCTCGGCGCCAATGACAAGATGCTCGCGCTCCTCGCCAAGTACGCGAATACGTGGACGGCACTCGAGCAGCAGTTCGAAATCGTGCGTCCGCCAGCCTTTGATCAACGGTCCGCGGTGCTCGCGGCCAAGGGAGCCGAAGGAGCCGAAGCGCAATCGAAAATGTTGGCGGAGCTGCAGGAGCAGCTCTTCGCGAGCGACACCCCAATGTGGTACCGCGGCCAGGCGCTGTGCTATCCGCTCACGGAAGCGGACAACCTGGACACGGCGCTGCGCGCCCTCGGAGTAGTGCGGGTCGTCGCCGGTCACACGCCATCTGAGGACGGCAAGGTGCACAGCCGCTTCGACGGTAAGGTGATCCTCCTCGACACCGGGATGCTCAAGTCCGCCTATGACGGCACGCCTTCGGCGCTGGTGTTCGAGAACGGGCAGTGGAGCGTGGTCTACGCCAATCGGCCCGGCCAGCGCTTTCAGCCCGAAGTACCGGCGCGTGCCGTGGGGCCGCGTCCTGCCGGCCTCGACGACGACGCGCTCGAGCAATGGCTGGTGGATGCCGAGGTTCTGAACGTCGAAGACGTCGACACCGGGGTCACCAAGCCTCACAAGGTCACCCTGCGCAAGGACGGCATCGAGTTGCGGGCCGTGTTCAAGGAGGTCTCGACCGACGAAACCGGCGCCTACGATCGCGGCGCGGCGGTCAATACGTCCGATCGCTTTCAGTACGAGCTCGCGGCCTACCAGCTGGATCGCCTGCTTGGGCTCGACATGGTGCCCGTCACCGTCAAGCGCTCCATCAAGAACCGGCGCGGCGTGCTGCAATTCTGGGTCGACAACTCGATCAACGTGCGCCGCATGCTCGAACAGAAGAAGCAGCCAGACGGCTGGTGCCCGGTCGGACCGCAGTACAACCTGATGAACGTCTTCGACGTGCTGACCTATAACAGCGACCGCACGCAGGAGAACGCGCTCTTCACGCAGGACTGGATGCTCGTGCTAATAGACCACACGCGTGCATTCCGCACGCTCAGCGGGAATCCGACGCTGCTGTATAAGGGGGGTGTGCAGGTGCCAGCGTCGCTGGCCGAGCGCCTGAAACGCCTGGACCGGGAGACGCTGAAGACGCGGCTCGGGCCGTCTCTGCAGCTTCGCCAGATCGATGCCCTGCTGAAGCGCCGGGACCGGCTGCTGAAGGAGTACGCCGTGCCCGCCGCTGGTGCCGAGCGCGTCGCGCGGTGAGCTCTCGCGCGGGCTCGCGTAG
>DATIEU010000198.1:0-22135 GCA_035455565.1 Steroidobacteraceae bacterium
AACGCACGGTCATGTCGCGGCCTTCGTCTTTGGCAAAGCGCTGAGGCACGAAACAGAAGCACTCGGTCTTGCGGAAATACCCGCTCGCGCGTTGCGGCGCGATGCTTGGCACCGCCTGCGCGACGGTCTCGCGACCGGTGAGGTTGCGCGCGAAGAACGTGGTCTCGTAGAGCTGGCCCGGGTGCACGCGCATCTGCGCGAGCGCCGGGCGGAATTCGAAACTGCCGCTCGACGCCAGGTTGGCGACGAACTCCACGGTGACGCTGCGTTGCTCGTCGGGCGCCGCGACGACGGCGGCAGGCGTGCGCAACGCCGTCCGGCTGCCGATGCCGGTCACGCTGCAGAACACATCGTAGAGCGGCACCAGCGCGAACCCGAACGCGAAGCTGCCGAGCGTCATGAGCCCGAGCTTCAGCACGAGCGCGCGATGCGGTCGGTTGTGCCGGGTCTCGCTCATGATCGAACGACGCCCAGCAGGATGAAGCCGAAGTAGAACGCGAGCACGATGAGCGTGAGCACGATCGCCGTGCGCCGCACGCGGCGCCTGCGCTCCGGATCGACCTCTGCCATGAGCACTTACTTCGCCTTGGCCGCGTGCGGATCGAATTCGCCCGGCTCATCGCCAAACTTGACTCGCGGAGGCGTCTCCCAGCTGTGATACGGGGGCGGCGACGGCAGCAGCCACTCGAGGCCGTGCGCGCCTTCCCACACGTCGCTGCTCGCCTTGGCGCCGCCCTTCACGCACTTATAGATGATGTACGGGAAGAGCAGCTGCGACAGGCCGAAGCCGAACGCACCGATGGACGACCACATGTTCCAGTCGGTGAACTGCGTGGCGTAGTCGGGGATGCGCCGCGGCATGCCCGCGAGCCCGAGGAAGTGCTGCGGGAAGAACAGCACGTTCACGAAGATCGCGGAGAGCCAGAAGTGCCACGTGGCGAGCTTCATGTCGTACATGTGGCCGGTCCACTTGGGCAGCCAGAGATAGACGCCCGCCATGATGCCGAAGATCGCGCCCGGCACCAGCACGTAGTGGAAGTGCGCCACCACGAAATAGGTGTCGTGATACTGGAAGTCCGCCGGCACGATCGCGAGCATCAGGCCGGAGAAGCCGCCGATCGTGAACAGGAACAGGAACGCGAGCGCGAACAGCATCGGCGGCTCGAAGCTCAGGCTCCCCTTCCACATGGTCGCCGTCCAGTTGAACACCTTCACGCCGGTCGGCACCGCGATCAGCATGGTCGAGAGCATGAAGAAGAGCTGTCCGGCGAGCGGCATGCCCACCGTGAACATGTGGTGCGCCCAGACGATGAACGACAGGAACGCAATGCTCGCGGTGGCGTACACCATCGCGTCATAGCCGAAGAGCGGCTTGCGCGAGAAAGTGGGGATCACCTCGGAGACGATGCCGAAGGCGGGCAGGATCAGGATGTACACCTCGGGATGGCCGAAGAACCAGAAGATGTGCTGGAACATCACCGGGTCGCCGCCGCCCGCGGCGCTGAAGAAGCTGGTGCCGAAGAAGTGATCGGTGAGCAGCATGGTGACCGCGCCCGCGAGCACCGGCATCACCGCGATCAACAGGTACGCCGTGATCAGCCAGGTCCACACGAACAGCGGCATGTGCAGCAGCGACATCTCCTTCATGCGCAGATTCATGATGGTCACTATGATGTTGATCGCGCCCATGATCGAGGAGGCGCCCATCAAGTGGATCGCGAAGATCGTGAGCGGCAGGCTGTTGCCCGCCTGCAGCGACAGCGGCGGATAGAGGGTCCAGCCGCCCGCGGGACCGCCGCCGGGCACGAACATCGAGCCGATCAGCAGCGTGAAGGCGAACGGCAGGATCCAGAAGCTGTAGTTGTTCATGCGCGGCAGCGCCATGTCGGGCGCGCCCACCTGCATCGGGACCATCCAGTTCGCGAGCCCCACCCAGCCCGGCATCACTGCGCCGAAGATCATGATCAGCGCGTGCAGGGTGGTGAACTCGTTGAACAGGCCCGGGTCGACGACCTGCAGGCCCGGCTTGAAGAGCTCGGCGCGGATCACCATCGCGAACGCGCCGCCGATGAAGAACATGATCCCTGAGAACACCAGGTACATGGTCCCGATGTCCTTGTGATTGGTGGTGTAGAGCCACCGCTTGATCCCGGAGGGCTTCTCGTCGTGGTGCGCGTGCGTATCCGCGTGGGCGCCGCCGCCGTGCGCGTGGGAATGCGTTGCCATTGCTCTATGCTCTCCGCTCGGTCAGCCGAGTCACTCGGTCTGTGCCATGGTGTTGGTTGCGATCGGCGCCGCGGCTGGTTCGTTGACCGCGACCGGTTCGTCCGCCGGAGTCTCGGAGGAGGCGGCCTGTTTCGCGGCCTCCTCTTGTTCGCTCAGCCACGTGGCGAAGTCGTCCTTCGACTTCACTTCGACCACGATCGGCATGAAGCCGTGGTCGCGTCCGCAGAGCTCGGCGCACTGGCCGCGATACGTGCCGGTCTTGTGCTCGTCCACATTGACCCAGAGCTCGTTCACGAAGCCCGGGATGGCGTCCTTCTTCATGCCGAAGTCCGGCACCCACCAGGCGTGGATCACATCGTTTGCGGTGAGCAGCAGGCGCACCTTGGTGCCCGCCGGGATCACCAGCGGGTGATCGACGTCGAGCAGGTAGTGGGGAACGGTGTTCGGGTCGATGCCGGAGCCGAGCTGGCGGGCGGCATTGCTGTCGCGGGAGAGCGTGGAAAAGAAGCTCACGCCGCGGTCGAGGTAGTCGTAATGCCAGCGCCACTGGTAGCCCGTGACCTTGATCGAGATCTCGGAGCCGCGCGTGTCCTCGATCTCGATCAGCGTGCGCGCCGCGGGCACCGCCATGATCACCAGGATCGCGATCGGCACCAGTGTCCAGATGATCTCGACGCGCGTGCTATGGACCAGGTTCTTGTCGGCGACGGCGCCGGCGGATTTCCGGAACTTGATGATCGAGTAGATCATCACGCCGAACACCACCACGGCGATGCCCACGCACCACCAGAAAATCTCCATGTGCAGGTCGTAGATCTTGACGCTGAGCTCGGTCACGCCCTCCGGCATGTTGAGAGCCTTCTCTGCGAGCGCCGGAGCGCCCCAGGCCGACAGTGCCAACGCGGCCGCGAGCCGGATCTTAGATGCGATGTACGTGCCCATTGAGTGACTTTTGCTCCCCACTAACGCGCCTGCGCCGCGAACCTGCCCTCCAGGGGCGGCGTTTCATTGATTCGGCCGATCACCTGCTTGAGCTGCGCCGCGAGCCCGCGCCGCTCCTCCTCTGTCAGGAACCCGCCGATCTCGACCGCGCGACCGCGCGATTCGATCAGTAGTCGGCTCGGGTGCAGCGCAGTATACGAAGCGCGCAGTGTAACCGTCGCCCAGTGACGAGGAAATACGAGATGCTCCTCGCTGCGTGGGCCGAGGCAGTCGACGCGCACGGACTCCTCGGAGACCGCAAGCCGCTGCACCACGTGAGCGTTGGCGAGGCTCACGCGCAACGCCCAGCCGAGTACCAGCATTTCCAGCCCCGCAAACGGCAGCACCGGCCAGAAGCCCTGCGCCGCCATCAGCGTCGCGATGCCGAACGAGGTCAGGCAGACGAACCCGAAGAAGAGGAGTGCGGTCCGGTGAGTGAGCGCACAGTTCGGCCGGAGCTCGAGGCAAAGTACGTCAGAGGGCGTGTCCACCAGTGCTCACCGGATTCGCGGCGCGCGTAGCCTACTCAAGGTCGAATTGAGCCGCAACTCAACGAGTTAGCGCCTCTGTGGGCACCGTCTGCCTTCTCAATCGAGCGCGTCGAGATCGAGGAATTCGAGGGCGGCCGCGGCATTGGCGGAATTTCGATGCGGGACGACGCCGAGGAGCGGTGCTTTCAGCCGTTCTTCGAGGGCGCGAACGTTGTCGGAGGCGCGCTCGAAATGCGGATCGATTGCATTAGCGACCCAGCCCGCGAGCTTCAGTTCCGAGTGAGCGACGGCCTGCGCCGTGAGCAGCGCGTGGTTGAGGCAACCGAGCCTCAGGCCCACCACCAGGACCACGTCGGCCTTCACCCGTCGCGCGAAATCGGCGAGGGCATGCCGCTCGTCGAGCGGCACCAGCCACCCGCCCGCGCCTTCGATTACCACCACGTCCGCAAGACCCGCGAGGATCCGATACGCGCGCTCGAGCTCGCGCAGGTCGATACGGGTGCCCGCTTCCACGGCGGCCACGTGCGGCGCGATGGCCGGCACGAAGGCGTAGGGATTCACGATGCGATACGGCGCCTGCTCGCTCGCTTCGGCGATCAGCGCGAGCGCGTCGTCGTTCACGATGCCGTCGGGCGTTTCGCGGCAGCCGGATGCCACGGGCTTCATGGCGGCGACACGCGTGCCGCGCTCCCGCAAGCCGCGCAACAGCGCTGCCGCGATCAGCGTCTTGCCGACGCCGGTGTCCGTGCCCGTGACGAAGAGCGCTCGCTTGCGTGACATCCCTAGCCCTTCGATCGCCGCCCGATGGAATCGGCGGCAATCGTGACTTCCAAAGGCGCGTCGGATCGGGCTCCGGGCGCCCGGCCCCACGCCTGACCATAAACCACTTCATAGGTCGCGGGGAGTCGTCCGGCGGTGCGATGGCGCTCATAGGCCGCACTCATCGCGTTCAAACGGCCGCGACCGGTGAGGCCCGGCGGGCGGCCGGCGGCGGCGTTGTGAGCACCGATCGCCTTGAGATCGCGCATCAGCGCAAACGCATCGGTGTACGTGAGTGTGAAGGGCTCGACGTCGAGCACCGGCTCGGAGAGGCCGGCGCGCACCAACGCATCGCCGATGTCGTGCATGTCGATGAAGCGATGCACGTGCGTGTGGGCGTCGACGCTCGCCCAGGCGTCGCGCAGCTCCTTCAGCGTGTCCGGACCGAAGGTGCTGAAAGTGAGCAGGCCGCGCGGCTTCAGCACGCGCCGGAATTCGGCCAACAGTGCATCGAGGTCATCGCACCACTGCAGCATCAGGTTGCTGTAGAGGAAGTCGACGCTGGCAGCGGTGAGTGGCAGGCGTTGCGCATCGGCGCATACGCGCTCGAAGCGGCGCAGCCAACCGCGCTGATGCGCGGCCGCCTGCAACATGCCCGGTGCGATATCGAGCGCGATCACGAGCGAGCGCGGATAGCGGCGTTTGAGCGCGCGGCTCGCATGACCCGTGCCGCATCCCACATCCACGATGACCTGCGGGCTCAGCTTCACATAGTCGAGGCGCGCCAGCAGCCGGTTGCGCACGTCCGCTTGCAGCACGGCCGCGCGGTCGTAGCTCGAGCTCGCGCGCTCGAAGGAGCGGCGCACGCGGCGCCGATCGAGCGTGAAGCGATCCTCGCTCACGAGGCACTCCGCGCGCTGCCGAGCTGCGCGCGCGTGAGGAAGTTGCGCACTTCACTGCAGAACTCATCGAGGTGCGAGAGAAACGGGGCATGGGCCGCGCGCTCGATGAGGTGCGCGCGGGCTTGCGGCAGGCCGGTCGCGAGCGCCGCGGCGGCTGCAGCCGGCACCAGGGCATCGCGCTCGCCCGCGATCACGAGCGCCGGCATGCGGATGCCGGGCAGGTCGTTCCGCAGGTCGCTGTCGCGCAGGATCTGGAGACCCGTCCGCAGCGCCGCGTTGTCGAGCTCGCCTGTCACCAACACGCGACGGCGCAGGATTCGCAAGGCCTCGTGCGCCCGCTCGTCGCCGCGCACCTGCAAGGTGAGGAACTCGCGCACCGTGGCGGGGTAGTCCTCGCGCAGACGATTCGCAAAATGCTCGAGCACATCCGGCTGCATGGCGCTCGGCCAGTCGGGGCTTGCGACGAACTTGGGCGAGCTCGCCACCAGCACCAGCTTCTCGATGCGCGCCGAGTACTTGCGGGCAAGCTTGAGCGCCACCAATCCGCCCAACGACCAGCCGAGCAGGTGACACTGCGCGCCGAGGTGCGGCAGAACGCTCTCCGCCAATGAGTCGAGATCGTGAATGCGCGGCTGCCACTCGCTCGCGCCATGTCCGGGCAGGTCAACGCACACCACCGTGAACTCGCTGGCCAGGCGCGCCACGACATCGTCCCAGACGTGCGAGTTGAGCGCCCAGCCATGCAGCAGGACGAGCCGCGGTCCCTGGCCGATGGTGGTGACGTGCAGGCTCATGGCAACGACTTCAACACGGTCGCGAGCGTTTCGACCAGGCGAGTAACGTCCCCGGGCGCATGTGCCGCGGACAGGGTAATGCGCAGTCGCGCGCTGCCCTCGGGAACGGTCGGTGGCCGAATTGCCGTGATCCAGATGCCTTCGTTCCAGAGCGCATCGCTCGCGGCGAGTGCCCGCGCGGCGCTGCCCAGGATGATGGGTTGGATGGGCGTGTGCGAGGAGCCGATCTCGAGTCCGGCGCTGGTCGCGGCGTCGCGAAACGCCGCGACATGGGCCAGCACGCGCTCGCGCCGCCAGGTTTCTTCGTTCGCCACACGCAGGGCCGCACGCGTCGCAGCCGCGACGGCAGGTGGCAGAGCCGTCGTATAGATATAGGTGCGCGCCTTCTGCACCAGGTATTCGATGAGCTCGGCGCTTCCGGCGACAAAGGCACCGAAGGTGCCGAACGCCTTGCCGAGCGTGCCGACGAGCACGGGTACCGCCGCAGGCGCCAGCGAAAAATGCTCGAGCGTGCCGCGACCCTGCTTCCCCAGCACGCCCATGCCATGCGCGTCGTCCACTATCAGCCAGGCGCGATGACGCGCACAGGCTGCGGCGAGCGTTCCGAGCGGCGCCAGATCGCCGTCCATGCTGAAGACGCCGTCCGTGACGACCAGTTTCATGCCTTCGCCCGACTCCGCCAATCTCTCCTCTACCGCGGTCTCGTCGGCGTGCGGATAGCGGCTGAAGCGCGCCCCCGCGAGGAGCCCGGCGTCGAGGAGCGAGGCGTGATTCAAGCGATCCTCGAGCACTGCATCGCCCCGCCCGGCGAGCGAGGCCACTACGCCGAGGTTGGCCATGTAGCCGGTGGAAAAAAGCAGCGCGCGCTCGCGGCCGGTAAAGGCGGCCAGCTCTTCTTCGAGCGCGTGATGCTCGGCGCCATGACCCGTGATCAGGTGCGAAGCGCCGCTGCCGACGCCGCCACGCGCGGCGTCACGGAACGCCTCGATCACGCGCGCATCGTGCGCCAGGCCCAGGTAATCGTTGCTGCAGAAGACCAGCCGCTCACGATCCTCTACGATGGCGACGGTGCCAGCGCGCTCCGCCGGCCAATGCTGCACGGTGCGCCGGCGCCGGTAGAGGTCGCGGGCGCGCAGACGCTCGAGCGCTTCAGGCAGGTCGAGGCTCAGGTTCCACTCCGAGGCGTGCGAACAACGACCGGTCGTGCGCCACGTCCGGATTGCCGGTCGTGAGGAGCTTCTCGCCGTAGAAAATCGAATTGGCGCCCGCAAGGAAGCACAGCGCCTGCAGCTCGTCGCTCATTTCGCTGCGGCCGGCGGACAAGCGCACGTGCGCTTTCGGCATCAGGATTCGCGCCACGGCGATCGTGCGCACGAAGTCGAGCGGATCGACGCGTTCGGAGCCGTTGAGCGGCGTGCCTTCGACCTGCACCAGCTCGTTGATCGGCACGCTCTCCGGATGTTCCGGGAGCGTTGCCAGCGTCTGCAGGAGCTTGGCGCGATCGAGCTCGCTCTCGCCGAGACCGAGGATCCCGCCGCAGCAGACTTTCATACCCGCCGCACGCACTGCCGCGAGCGTGTCGAGGCGATCCTGGTAGGTGCGCGTCGTGATGATCTTCTCGTAATGCTCGGCGGACGTGTCGAGGTTGTGGTTGTAGTAGTCGAGTCCGGATTCTTTGAGCTCGCGCGCCTGCTCGGGCGTCAGCATGCCGAGGGTGGCGCAGGTTTCGAGACCGAGGGCACGCACTTCGCGCACCATCGCGGCGATCTGCTGCAGCTCGCGGTTCTTGGGACTGCGATACGCGGCGCCCATGCAGAAGCGGGTTGCACCCGCGGCCTTGGCGGCCCGGGCACGCGCCACGACCGCCTCGGTGCTCAGCAACTCCTCGCGCTCGACGCCGGTGTGATAGCGGATGCTCTGCGGGCAATAGGCGCAATCCTCGGGACAGCCGCCCGTCTTGATGCTCAGGAGCGTGCTCACCTGTACCTGGTTCGGATCGTGATGCGCGCGATGCACCTGCTGTGCGGCGAACATCAGGTCCGCAAACGGCTGCGCAAAGAGTGCGCGCACTTCGTCGAGCGTCCAGTCGGTACGAATCGGGCCTGCGGGTGCGGTCATGCCATTTCTTCCTGCTTGCGCGTGATTGCGGAGGTGGCAGCGATGCAGCCGGCGCGCAGTATTCGGGGCACTCCCGGGACTGTCAACCTGCCATGCATGCGCTGGTTAACGCTTGGCTAAAAAACATACAGGCCCTGCTGCTGCCTCCGCACTGCGTGCTGTGCGGGGCCGCGGGTCAGCGCCCGCTGCTGGACCTGTGCGAACCCTGCGCGACCGACCTGCCGCGTAACGCCGATGCCTGCGCGCGTTGCGCAATGCCGCTACCCGCGAGCGCACCCCGTGGATCGATCTGCGGCGCTTGTCTCAGGCGTCCGCCGCGTTTCGATGCCGCGCTGGTGCCTTTTCGCTACGCCCATCCGCTCGATCACCTGGTGAAGGATTTCAAGTACCACGGGCGATTGGCCTGCGGCCGCGTGCTCGGGACCGTGTTCGCACGATACGTGCACGCACAAGCGTGTGAGCTTCCCGAACGTCTCGTGCCCGTTCCGCTGCACGCGGCGCGACATCGCGAGCGGGGCTTCAACCAGTCGAGCGAGATTGCGCGCCACGTCGCGCGGGCGCTGGGCATTGCCCTCGATGAGAGTCTGTGCCGGCGAGTTCGCGCGACCGCCGATCAGGCGACGCTGACGGCGAAGGAGCGCCGGCAGAATCTGCGCGGCGCCTTCGCGCTGGAGCGTCCGCCGCAGGCTCGCCACATCGCCATCCTCGATGACGTGCTCACCACGGGCAGCACCGTCGATGAGCTCGCGCGCACGCTCAAGCGCGGCGGCGTGCCGCAGGTGAGCGTATGGGCGGTGGCGCGCGCGGTCCCGGATCAGCTGGTGAACAGGTAGTGCAGGAGGATGCCGATGAAGACGACCATGCCGAAATAATGGTTGTTGTTGAAGGCCTGAAAGCACCGTTCCGGCTCGCGTCTGCGGATCAGCCATTGCTGCCAGATAAAGAGGAGAGCGCCCGCCGCGAGCCCGGCCCAATACCACTGACCGAACTCGAGGTCGCGACCCACCAGGAATAAGGCGACCAGCACCATGAGCTGCATGACGCCGATGATGAAGCGATCGGCGTCCGCGAACAGGATGGCGGTCGACTTGATGCCGAGCTTGGCGTCATCCTCGCGATCGACCATCGCGTAGAGCGTGTCGTAGACGCCCGCCCACACCACGGTCGCCAGGAACACCACCCAGCCGATCCGCGACACCTCACCGGTTTGTGCCGCAAACGCCATCGGCACTGCGATGCCGAACGCGGCGCCGAGATAGAACTGCGGCAACGGAAAGACGCGCTTCATGAAGGGATAGGTCACCGCGAGAATCGCGCCCGCCACCGCGAGCAGTTGCGCGAGCGGGTTGAGCGTGAAGACCAGGCCCACCGCGACCAGCGCCACCGCCGCGAACAGGAACAGTGCTTCATTCGGGCTCACCCGGCGCGCGGCGAGCGGGCGATCCTTGGTGCGCTTGACGAAGGGGTCGAGGTCGCGGTCGGCGTAGTCGTTGATGATGCAGCCCGCCGAGCGCATCAGGAGCGCGCCCAGCAGAAAGATCACCAGCAAGCGTTGGTCCGGATGGCCGTCGCCCGCGATCCACAGCGCCCACAGCATCGGCCACATGAGGAGCCAGATGCCGATCGGCCGATGCAGCCGCATCAGGAGCGCGTACTGGTAGAGCGTGTTGCCGAGTCGCGGCAGCGCCACGGTGAACAGCGGCAGGCTCATGATCGAGGTACGCAGACGCGTCCACGGACGCACACTGGCTTTCATGCGATCTGTCCGTAAGCCTCGCCGCGACCCACCCAGCGCTCCAGCAACGGCGCTATGTTAGCCGCATGCCGCTCGAGCATCAGCTCCGCCACGCGCTGCACGCGCGGCAGGAGGTCGGCGTCGCGCATCAGATCGGCCACGCGCATCTGCACGAGGCCTGTCTGGCGCGTGCCGAGGAGCTCGCCCGGGCCCCGTAGCTCGAGATCGCGCCGCGCGATCTCGAAGCCGTCGTTGGTTTCGCGCAGCACGCCGAGCCGCTCGCGCGCGAGCTCGCTGAGCGGCGGCTTGTAGAGCAGCACGCAGGTGCTGGCGTGCTCGCCGCGGCCGACCCGGCCGCGCAGCTGGTGCAGCTGCGCAAGACCCATGCGCTCGGCGTTCTCGATCACCATGAGGCTCGCATTGGGCACATCCACGCCCACCTCGATCACCGTGGTGGCCACCAGGACCTGCAATGTGCCGGCCTTGAAGCGCTCCATGGCCGCATCCTTCTGCGCCGGCGTCATGCGACCGTGCACGATGCCGATGCGCGCTTCGGGTAACGCAGCGGCGAGTGCGGCGGCGGTTTCCTCGACGGCCTGGTAGCGCAGCGCGTCGGACTCGTCGATCAGCGGGCACACCCAGTACACCTGCCGGCCGTCGCGACAGGCGTGGCGGATGCGCTCGACCACTTCGTCGCGGCGGCTGTCCGGTAACGCCACGGTTTGCACGGGGCTGCGACCGGGCGGCAGCTCGTCGATGATCGAGACATCGAGATCCGCGTACGCAGACATGGCGAGCGTGCGAGGGATCGGCGTCGCCGTCATGACGAGCTGGTGCGGATGACGACCCTTGTGCACGCCCTTGTCGCGCAGCTTCAGGCGCTGGTGAACGCCGAAGCGGTGCTGCTCATCGACGATCGCCAGTGAGAGCTCTTTGAAGGCGACACCTTCCTGGAACAAGGCGTGTGTGCCGACGACGACGCCACTCTCGCCGGCAGCGATGGCGCGCAGCGCGCTGTCGCGCGACCGGCCCTGGAGTTTCCCGGACAAGAGCGTGACGCCGATGCCGAGCGGCGCCAGCCAGCGCTCGAAATTGCGCGCGTGCTGCTCGGCGAGCAATTCCGTGGGCGCCATGAGCGCAGCCTGGCTGCCTGCTTCCACCGCGCACACGGCGGCCAGCGCAGCAACGACGGTCTTGCCGCAGCCAACGTCGCCCTGGATGAGCCGCAGGGCGGGCCGGGGTTCTGCAAGGTCTGAAGCCACTTCGTTGAACGCGCGCTGCTGCGCCGGGGTGAGCGCGAACGGCAGGCGGTCGCGCAAGCGCATCGCGAGTGTCGTCGAGCACAGGGGCGTCGCGGGATCGCTGCGGATTTCGCGCCGCAGGAGCTTGAGGCTCAACTGGTGCGCGAGCAGCTCTTCGAATGCCAGGCGGCGCTGCGCGGGCGCGCGCCGTGCCACCAGCTGCTCGATGCTGGCTTCGGCCGGTGGGCGATGCGCATAGACGAGCGCGTCGTGCAAACCGGGCCAGCGAAGCTCATCGAGGATGGCGTGCGGCAACCAGTCGGGGAGTGCCCCATCCTGGACGGCGTCGAGCGCCTGTGCGGTGAGCTTGCGCAAGCGCCCCTGTTGCAGGCCCTCGGTCGCCGGGTAGATCGGCGTGAGCGATTCGGCGAGCTCGGCGCCCGGTCCCGGGTCGAGCAGGCGATATTCCGGGTGCACGATCTCGAGGCCCAGGGGACCGCGACGCACCTCGCCAAAACAACGCAGGCGCCGCCCACGAGCCAATGCCTCTTTCTGGCCCTGGTTGAAGTGAAAGAACCGCAGCGTCAGGAAACCCGAGCCGTCGGCGACGCGAGTCAGGAGCTGGCGTCGTCCGCGGAACACAATTTCGGTGAGCTCGACCTCGGCTTCCACGACCGCCGCATCGCCAACGCGTAACGTGCCGATCGGGACCACGCGCGTGCGGTCCTCATAACGGAACGGCAGCAGGAAGAGCAGATCCTGGATCGTGAAGACGCCCAGCTTGGCGAGCCGGCCGGCGAGCGATTCGCCGACGCCTCGCAACGCGGTTACCGGGCTTCGAACATTCACGCTCAACCCAGGTGGGCCACGCAATCCATTTCGATTTGCGCACCGCGCGGCAGCGCCGCGACACCGACCGCCGCGCGCGCCGGGTAGGGCTCGCGGAAATACTGGGCCATCACCTGGTTGACGAGCGCGAAATGCTTGAGGTCGACGAGGTAGACATTGAGCTTGACCACCTGGGAGAAATCCGCGCCGGCGGCTGCAACAATTGCCTCGAGATTATCGAACACACGATGGATCTGCCGCTCCATGTCACCGCTCAGCAGCTCTCCCGTCGCGGGGTCGAGCGGCACCTGGCCCGAAACGTACAGCGTGTCGCCGGCGCGGACCGCCTGCGAGTAAGTGCCGATGGCCTTGGGAGCCCCATCCGTCGAGATGATCTGGCGTGTCATGGTCGTGGTATCGGTAGCGGCGGGGCGCTGATTGTAGCGGGATCGGGCGCGCTCTACGCAGTGGTTCGGTGCACCTTGAGCACGTCGGGCATCACACGAATCGTACGCATCACGCGCGCCAGGTGTTTGCGGCTGCGAACCTGCAGCTCGAAGATGAGCGTCGAGGTATCGACGTCGCGCTCCACCAGCGACACGTGGTCGATGTTGGTCTCGGTGCCCGCGATGCTGGCTGCGACCGCCGCCAGCACGCCCATCTTGTTGGCGACCTCGACGCGGATTTCGGAGCTGAAGAGCCGGTCGAGGTTCTTCTGCCAGCTCACCGAGATCCACTTGTCGGGCTGCTTGCGGAAGCCCGCGAGGTTGCCGCACGTTTCGCGGTGGATCACGACGCCGCGTCCGCTGCTCAGGTACGCCATGATCGGGTCGTTCGGAATCGGGAAGCAGCAGCGCGCATAGCTCACCACCAGGCCTTCGGTGCCCGCGATGACCAGGGGCGCGGGTACGCCGCTCTGTGGAGCGGTCTCTTCCGCGGGCAACAGGCGCCGCGCGATCAGCGGCGCCAGGCGCTCGCCCAGGCCGATCTTCTCGAACAGGTCCTCGGGTGTCTTCATGCCGAGCTCGGTGAGCGTCGGCCGCATTTGCGCTTCGGGGAGCTTCTTCAGGGTGAGCGAGAATTCGCCGAGTGCCTGGTTGAGCATGCGCTTGCCGAGATCGATCGCCTCGGAGCGCTTGAGATTCTTGAGGTAATGACGGATCGCGGCGCGCGCCTTGGCGCTCGCGACGAAGCCCATCCACGCCGGATTGGGCGTCGCGCCCTTCGCGGTGATGATCTCGACCGTCTGCCCATTGCGCAGCGCGGTGCGCAGCGGCACGAGCCGGCGGTCCACCTTGGCGGCGACGCAGCGGTTGCCCACATCGGTGTGCACTGCGTAGGCAAAATCGACGGCGGTAGCGCCGCGCGGCAGTCGCAGGATCTCGCCCTTCGGCGTGAACACGTAGACCTTGTCCGGAAACAGGTCGACCTTGACGCTCTCGAGGAATTCCTCGGAATTGCCGGCGTCCTGCATCTGCATCAGCTGGTTGAGCCACTCGCGCGCGCGATCCTGCTGCGCATCGCCGAGCTTCTCGCCGGTCTTGTATTTCCAGTGCGCCGCGATGCCGGTCTCCGCCACGCGATGCATGTCGACGGTGCGGATCTGCACTTCGAGCGGCACGCCGTTCGGGCCGAAGAGCGTGGTGTGCAGCGACTGATAGCCATTGATTCGCGGGATCGCGACATAGTCCTTGAAGCGGCCGGGCATCGGCTTGTAGAGGCCGTGCACGATGCCGAGCGCCCGGTAAACGGTGTCGGCCGAGTCGACCACGATGCGAAAGCCGTAGACGTCCACGATCTCGTTCAACGGCACGCCCTTCTTGCGCATCTTGCGGTAGACGCTGAAGAGGTGCTTCTCGCGGCCTTCGACCTGCGCCTGGATGCCGCCCTTGGCGAGCGCCGCGCGCAACGCATCGGCGATCTTGCCGACGAACTGCTTCTGGTTGCCGCGCGCGCGCTTGAGCTCTTTCTCGATGACGCGGTAGCGTTGCGGGTAGAGTGCCTTGAAGCCGAGTTCCTCGAGCTCGACCTTGATGCTGTAGAGCCCCAGCCGATCGGCGATGGGCGCGTAGATCTCGAGCGTTTCGCGCGCCACGAGGCGCCGCTTCGGCAGCGGCATGGCATCGAGCGTGCGCATGTTGTGGGTGCGGTCGGCGAGCTTCACCAGGATCACGCGGATGTCGCGCACCATCGCGAGCAACATCTTGCGGAAGCTCTCGGCCTGCGCTTCCTCGCGGCTCTTGAACTTGATCAGGTCGAGCTTGGTGACGCCGTCGACCAGCTCCGCCACTTCGCGTCCGAACTGCTCGGCGATCTGTTCCTTGGCGGTCGGCGTGTCCTCGATGACGTCGTGCAGGATCGCCGCGATGATCGTCTCGGCGTCGACATGCAGGTCGGCGAGGATGTTGGCAGCCGCGATCGGGTGCGAAATGTAGGGCTCGCCCGAGAGCCGCTTCTGGCCCTTGTGGGCGGTGGCGCCGAACTCGTAGGCCTGCTGGACACGCTCCACCTGGTCGGGCGGGAGGTAGTTCTCCAGTTTCGAGACGAGCTGGTTGATCCCGAGGGAACGCTTTCCACCCGGCAGGAAGCTCAGGATCGAGGCGGCATAGTCCATGAAAAAAGAATGGGGTCAGACCAGGTCCGACTCCATTCTGGGTGCGAACGGGACAGACTTCAAAGCCTGCCCCGGAAAGTCGAAATCAGTCGCCCAGGCCCAATTGCGGTGCGCGGAAGTCCGTGGGCAGCTCGAGCTCCGGAACCGCTTCCGCCGGGGCTTCCTGCTCTTCCAGGAGCTCGACACCGATGTTGCCGGCCGCGACCTCGCGCAACGCGACCACGGTCGGCTTGTCGTTCTCCCAGTCCACGGTGGGCTCGGCTCCGTTGGCAAGCCGCCGGGCGCGCTTGGCGGCAACCAGCACGAGCTGGAACAGGTTGTCGATATTCTGCAGGCAGTCTTCGACGGTGATACGCGCCATGGACAATCCTCGGGGAACGGGTCGAATCGAAAGGGGCGCGAGTCTACAGCAAAATCAACGGGTCACGCCAGCAGCAGGCGGGTGAGCCGCTCGACTTCGCGACGTCCGGCCCGCAAGGCCTCGCCACGGCCCTGGACGATCTCGCGCAGCTCATCGACCGCCCTTTCGAACTGCGCGTTGACGACGACGTAGTCGAACTCCTGCCAGTGCGACATGTCCGCGACGGCGTCACGCAAGCGCCGGGCAATCACTTCATCGCTGTCGGTGCCACGCTCTCTGAGCCGCTGCTCGAGCGCTGCGCGGGAGGGCGGCAGGATGAAGATCGTGATGCATTCCGGCATCGCTGCACGTACTTGTTGAGCGCCCTGCCAATCGATTTCCAGGATGATGTCCTCACCCTTCGCGAGCGCCTCCTCGACCTGGCGACGCGGAGTCGCGTACCAGTTGTCGAAGACCCTGGCGAATTCGAGAAACTCTTTGGCCGCGGCCAGGCGGTGAAACTCGGGTTCGCTTACGAAGATGTAGTCGTGTCCTTTTTTCTCGGTGGGGCGGCGGCTGCGCGTCGTGTACGACACCGAAAAGTGAAGCGACGGCTCCTTCTCCATGAGCGCACGCACCAGGCTCGTCTTACCGGCGCCCGATGGAGCGGCGAATACGAAAAGCCGGCCACGATGCGGCGTCGGTCTTATCGAGCTAGCGGGCGTGGCGGTCATGGCTGGTGCGGCAATGTCGCCGAGGATGGTCGCGACCGCAAGAATCGCAGCGTGCGAACTCCCTCTACCCTGGTCGGGGCTCGGTCCGGCTTAGGCGCGCTCGATCCGCCTGTGTAGACTCCCTGAATGGCGGAAATCAGCACAGCCGCTCAACCCCCCGACGCAGCGCCAACGGCCTTGTACGCCGTGGTTGGCGCACTCGGGGAAGTGTTGCAGGCCCTCACTCGTTCCAATGTCCTGCTGCCTCAGGTGCTGCAGATCGTCATCGAGCGAGCGGTGGAACTCTGCGGCGCAGACGCTGGCGATCTCGACGTACGCGAGGGCGACACCATCCGCTCCGTTGCCTTCGTGGGATTCAGTCCGGAGTACGAGCAGACAGTCCGCGATCTGGTGCTCAAGCCTGACCGGGGCTCGGTAACGGGGCGAGCGTTTCTCGAGGGCCGTCTCGTGCAGGTCGCCGACGTCCTCGCAGACCCGGAATACCAGCTCCAGGACCTGCAGCGGCAGGGAGGCTACCGGACCGTGCTGGCGGTGCCGTTGCTGCGCGAGGGCGGGCCGCTCGGCGTGCTGACGATTCTGCGCAATCGGGTGGCGCCGTTCAGCGACCATGAGATCCGGTTGGTTGCGCTGTTTGCAGACCAGGCCGCGATCGCCATCCACGCTGCAGCTTTGATGACGGAAACGCGCGAGGCACTCGAAACCGAGAGCGCTGTGAGCCAGGTACTGCAGTCGATCAGCCACTCGGTCTTCCAGCTCGATCAGGTGCTGCAGACCGTGATCGAGAACGCGGTGAAGCTCAGCCACGCGGACTACGGCAACATCCTGCGCCTGGATGAGTCGGGCGGGTGCTACCGCGTGGTGGCCCACTACGGCCCCGTTACTCCGGCGTTCCGGGAGCTCGTGAAAAATACGCCATACACGCCGGACCGTGGGTCGCTCGTTGGACGCACACTCCTGGAGCGTCGCCCGGTTCACATCGTGGACGTGCTCGCAGACCCCGAATACCGATTCTGGGAGGCGCAGCGCGCCGGCGGTTATCGCACGCTCCTTGGCATTCCCATGTTGCGGGATGGTTTCGTGATCGGCGTGGTTTCTCTCCACCGCACCGAAGTGCGCGCATTCTCTGACCGGGAGATCTCACTCCTCATCACCTTCGCCAACCAGGCAACACTGGCGATTGCGAACGTTCGCCTGTACGAGACCGTGGAGCGGCAGCGCACGGAGCTGGCGCGTTTCGCGCCCCAGGTGGCGAGTCTCCTCACCAGTGAAGAGGGCGCGCAGTTGCTCGCCGGACATCGGCGCGAGATCACCGCCCTGTTCGCCGACCTCCGGGGTTTCACTGCCTTTGCCGAGACTGCAGAACCCGAAGAAGTCCTGGGCGTGCTGCGGCAGTACCACGCCGCCGTGGGCGACATCACCGTGACGGCCGGCGGCACGATCGAGCACTTCGCCGGTGACGGCCTGATGGTCTTCTTCAACGACCCCGCGCTTCTCGAGGACCATCAGCTCGCCGCGGTGCGCACGGCACTCGCGATGCGCGAGCGCTTCGCCGTCCTCGAGCTCGAGTGGCGCAAGCGTGGGTACGAGCTGGGACTCGGGATCGGCCTTGGAGTCGGCTACGCTACGCTCGGGCGCATCGGTTTCGAAGGCCGCTACGATTACGGTGCGATCGGCAACGTCGTCATACTGGCCTCGCGCCTGAGCGATGCCGCGCAGCCGGGCCAGATCCTGATCAGCCAGCGGCTCTACGCCGCGGTCGAGCAAGCCATCCATGCCGAACCGGTGAACAACGTCCTGCTGAAAGGCATGAGCAAACCGATCACGGCGTTCAGTGTGCTGGCGCTGAAATGAATGACAACGCTCGGGCGCCTGGGGTGAGCATGCGGGAGCACGATCGAAAAATCGCCGCCATTCTCGCCGCCGACGTGGTCGACTACAGCCGGCTGATGGGCGTCGACGAGGAGTCGACACTTGCCGCGCTCAAGCTCCGTCGTTCGATTTTCGATCGGCTCGTCACCGAGTATGGCGGTCACGAATTCGGCAGCGTCGGCGACAGCCTGATGGCGCAGTTTCCCAGCGCCGTGAATGCCGTGCGTTGCGCGCAGGCTATTCAACAAGCGGTCACTGACGAAAACACTTCTCTACCGTCCGAGCGGCGCATGCAGTTGCGGATCGGGATCAATCTGGGCGATGTCATCGAGGAGAACGGAACGCTGTTCGGCGATGGCGTCAATGTCGCGGCCCGCCTGCAGGCACTCGCCGCGCCCGGTGGAATACTCATCTCCGGGGCGGTCTACGAACAGGTGAGGAACAAGGTGACTGCCTCGCTCGGTTTCGCCGGCGAACGGCAGGTCAAGAACGTCACCAATCCCGTAGCGACCTACGAAGTGCTGCAGAGCCACCAGCGGCGTTCGTTCCTCAAGGCCTTTGCTCACGACGTGCGTCGCCGTCGCGTCGCGATCGGCGCAGTGCTGGTCGCGCTCATCGCAGGCGGATTGTGGTACTGGCGCAGCGATCTCAGCCTCGAGCCCCATCCGCGGCTGGCGGCCGACGCCGAGCCGTCGATCGCCGTGCTGCCCTTCGCGAACACCAGCGACGACCCCAACAATGAATACTTCTCCGATGGGCTCTCGGAGGAATTGATTTCCGCATTGTCGCGCCTGGGCGGCTTGCGAGTGATCGGCCGAACTTCTTCGTTTCTGTTCAAGAACAAGACCGGCGACAGCAAGGTCATCGGCGAGCAATTGGGCGTCGGATATCTGCTCGAAGGCAGTGTCAGGAAATCCTCGAGTCGCGTCCGCATCGGGGTGGCGCTGGTGAGCTGCACCGACGGTACGCAGGTGTGGTCCGGGACCTACGACCGCAAGCTCGAGGACATATTTGCGGTGCAGTCCGAAATTGCCGGGGCAGTCGCGAACCAGCTGGCAGTGACCTTGCACGATGCGGGCAGGGAAGGCACGTCGCTGGCGACTTCGGGAACGCAGGCGATGCAGAACGTCGAAGCCTACAACGCACTGCTCCAGGGCTCCTTCTATTCGATGCGCCGCACGGCCGAGGGCTATCGCAAGGCCATCGGCTACTTCGAAGAAGCGATCCGGCTCGAGCCGCGTTACGCGCTCGCTTATGCGAAGTTGTCGGCCGCACTGGTGGACCTCGCGACGCGTTACGCGGGTGTTGGCTCGCCGGAGGGAAAAGAGGCGCTCGCCAAAGCCCGCACGGCGACGGATAGCGCCCTCGCGTTGGACCCCGCACTCGGCGAGGCACACCGGGCACGCGGCATGCTCCTGGAGCGAGTCGAGTTCGATGTGTCGGGCGCGGAGCGGGAATACCGGCGGGCCGTTGAGTTTTCGCCGCAGGACTCCAGGGCGACACAGTCGCTGGCCAACGTCACCGGGTCTCTTGGTCGGCTGGACGAGGCCGTGGAACTCACGCGACGCGCCATCGTGCTCGATCCGCTGCGCAGCGAAAGCCGCTTCAACCTCGCCGTCCTGCTGATCGTGCTCAAGCAATACGACGAAGCCGAGGCGACGCTCGGCAAAGCCATGGAGTTGCAGCCGAAGGCTGCTCAGAACTACCTGTGGCTCGCGATCATCGCCATTTTCCGCGGCACGCCGGCTGATGCCGTCAAGCTCGCCGAGCAGGAGACTGATCCGTTCTGGCGGACGTATGGGCTCGCGCTGGCGCAGTTTTCCAACGGTGATCGCGTGCAGGCGGATCTGAACCTGAAGACGCTGATCGACGGCAATGCGGGCGACGCCGGGAGCCAGATCGCGAGCGTTTACGCGCTACGCCGGGACTCCGAGCAGGTTTTTCGCTGGCTGGATCACGCCTGGGAGACGCGCGATCCGGGTGTGCTGGAACTGCGCATCAATCCGTTACTGCTCGCCTTTGAGGATGATCCGCGATTCACTGCCTTCGCAAGGAAGATCGGCGTGATGCCGGCGGATTGATTTACTCGATATTCTGCACCTGCTCGCGCATCTGCTCGATGATGACTTTCATGTCGACCGCGGCGCGCGTGGTCTCCGCATCCTGCGACTTGGACGACAGCGTGTTCGCTTCGCGGTTGAGCTCCTGCATCAGGAAGTCGAGGCGGCGTCCAGCGGGCTCGGAACCGTCGAGCGCCTTGCGAATCTCGGTCACGTGACCCTTGAGCCGCTCGAGCTCCTCGTCGACATCCAGGCGTTGGGCCAGGATCACGAGCTCCTGCTCGAGCCGCTCGGGATTGGGCTCGCCCCCGAGCTGTGCCAATTTCTCGAGCAGGCGTGTGCGCATGCGCGTGCGCACTTCAGGTAAACGCGCGACCACGGCGTCGACCAGCGCGAGCAGCATGCTGCAACGTTGCAGCAACAACTCGCGAATGCGCTCACCCTCGCGGCCGCGCGCTTCATTGAGCACCTTGAGCGCGTCGACGAGGATGGTTTGTGCCGCGGCAACCAGCGGCGTGACGTCCGCGTCGCGATCGCGCACCACGCCGGGCCAGCGCAGGAGCTCGAGCGGATCGATGGCGGCGGTCTGGCCCGCCAACGCCGCGATGTCGCGGGCGCGGTTGAGGAGCTGGGCGACAAGCGCGGCGTCGATCTCGATCTCACCGAGCGCCTCGCTCGCGGGCCGGTAGTTCAGCGTGCAATCGACCTTGCCGCGGCGGAGCGCGGCGTTCACGACCTGGCGGAAATCGTTCTCGGCGCTGCGCAGTTCCTCGGGCAGCCGGCACCCGATCTCGAGGTAGCGGTGATTGACCGCGCGCAGCTCCCAGGTGAGCGTGCCCCAAGGTCCCGACTGCTCGCGCCGGGCGAAGCCCGTCATGCTGCGGATCATGTTGAATTGATGCTATAAAGCCGCGCCGAAGTCCAGCTGTACCGGGGTGTGCGTTGCGGGTCGAGTACGCGGAATTGAGCCTGGTTGGCCATCGCGAAGACAATCAGGACCGTGTCTCCGTGGCCATCGGCGAGCATGCGGCCCTGTTGCTGGTGATCGACGGCATGGGCGGGCACGCTGAGGGCGCGCGCGCCGCGGAAACCGCCCTCAAGTCGATGCTCGAGAGCTTCTGGCACACGCCGCACCCGATCTTCGATCCGCTGGGCTTCCTGCATCTCACGCTCGGCAAAGCGCACGACGACGTCGTCGCACTCGGCGGCAACCTCGCCGTCGAAACGCGACCGCGCGCCACCTGCGCCATTTGTCTGGTGCAACAGTCCGCCGCATTCTGGGCGCACGTCGGCGACAGCCGCGTCTACCAGCTGCGCAACAACGCGGTGCGCGAACGCACGCGCGATCACAGCCACGTCGAGCAATTGCTGCGCGAGGGGCTGATCACCGAGGCCGAGGTGCAGGGCCACCCGATGCGCAATTTCGTGGAGTGCTGCCTCGGCGGCGATGCGGTACTGCCCGACATGACATCGAGTCGCCGGCGTCCGCTCGACGTCGGTGATGTGCTGCTGCTCTGTACGGATGGTGTCTGGTCCAATCTCAAGGACGAGGACATCGCGACGTTCTACCGGCCCGGCAACGGCGATCTGCGCACGGCATTGCAGGCGCTGGGCGACAAGGCGGTGCAGGCCTCCGCGCCTTTCAGCGATAACACGACGGCGGCAGCGCTGCGCTGGCTGGGAGACTGAGCATGCGCCCGAGCGGCCGAGCAGCCGACGAGCTGAGGCCCGTCCGGATCACCCGCCACTACACCCGTCACGCCGAAGGCGCCGTGCTCGTCGAGTTTGGCGACACGCGCGTGCTGTGCACGGCCACGGTCGAAGACGGCGTCCCGCCCTTCCTGCGCGGATCCGGGCAGGGCTGGATTACCGCGGAGTACGGCATGCTGCCGCGCTCTACGCATACGCGCACCGCGCGCGAAGCAGCGCGTGGCAAGCAATCGGGCCGCACGCAGGAGATCCAGCGGCTGATCGGTCGCGCGCTGCGCGCCGTCACGGATCTGCGCGCACTCGGCGATCGCACCGTTACGCTCGATTGTGACGTCCTGCAAGCCGATGGCGGCACCCGCACGGCCGCGATCACCGGCGGCTACGTTGCGCTCGCCGATGCCATCGAGGCATTGGTGGAGCGCCGCCTGGTTGCTTCGAGCCCGCTACACGGACAAGTGGCGGCCGTGTCGGTCGGTATCTGCAAAGGCGTTCCGGTGCTCGACCTCGACTACGCCGAGGATTCCGAGGCCGAGACGGACATGAACGTCGTCATGAATAACGGCGGCGCATTCATCGAGGTCCAGGGGACGGCCGAAGGACACGCTTTTCGCCGGCACGAGCTCGATGAACTGCTCAACCTGGCCGCGCAGGGCATCGGGCGCCTGCTCGCACACCAGCTCGAAGCGCTCGGGGAGTGACGGTCGTGCAGGTGGTGCTCGCCACCGCGAATCCC
>DATIEU010000199.1:0-3127 GCA_035455565.1 Steroidobacteraceae bacterium
GGTTCGGTCGGCGCCGAACTCGCCCGGCAGGTTGCGCGCTTCGCCCCGAAGCAGCTCGTGCTGTTCGAGCTGAACGAGTTTGCCCTCTACGCAATCGAGCAGGAATTCGCCGCCTCCCACCCCAGGCTCTCCGTGGTGTCCGCCATAGGCGACGTCAAGGATGTTGCGCGGGTCGGGCATATCATCGGCGCCCACTGCCCTTCGGTGATTTTCCACGCGGCGGCATACAAACACGTGCCGCTGATGGAAGGTGCGAACGCTTGGCAAGCCGTGCTTAACAACGTCGCGGGGACGCTCGTCGTCGCGCGCGCGGCCGCGGCAGCGGGCGTGGAGAAGTTCGTATACGTCTCGACCGACAAGGCGGTCAAGCCGACGAGCGTGATGGGGGCGAGCAAGCGGCTTGCCGAGATGGTGTGCCAGGCCCTGCAACACGCTGACGGGACACGCTTCGTCATGGTGCGGTTCGGCAACGTGCTGGGTTCCACCGGCAGCGTGATCCCGAAATTCCGCGAGCAGATCGCGAAGGGCGGCCCCGTCACCGTCACTCATCCGCAGGTGACGCGCTACTTCATGTCCATCCCCGAGGCCGTGCAGCTCGTCATGCAGGCGGGATTGATGGGCAAAGGCGGTGAAATCTTCGTGCTCGACATGGGCGAACCGGTGCGAATCACCGACCTGGCGCGCGACCTCATCCGGCTCTCCGGCTTCAGCGAGGAGGACATCCGGATCGTCTACACCGGGCTGCGGCCAGGGGAAAAACTCTACGAGGAACCCCTCGCTGGTGATGAAAGCCTGCTGCCCACGCCCCATTCCAAGCTCAAGGTCGCGCGGGCACACCAGGAAAACAGCGGCTGGCTCACGCGCCTCGAGTCCTGGTTGCTGAGCCCTGGCCAGGTTGACGATGCACGTGTCAGGTCCGATCTTGCAAAATGGGTCGCGGACTACTCGCCACAGTGAATCAATGGGCCGACCGCGCCGCGCAATGGGCTGCGGTTGCGCTGGGGGTCTCCATCCCCATCTCCACAGCGCTCGACAACATCCTGGTCCCGTTCGTGGTGGTGGGCTGGCTCGCCGGCGGGAAATGGCGTGCGAAGTGGGACGCGTTACGCAGAAATCCGGTCGTGCTAGCGGCGATTGGCCTGTTCGCGCTACTGATCATTGGCTCCGCTTACGGCGACCGCAACCCCGGCGAAGCAGCGACCGTTCTCAGTAAGTATCGGGATCTGGCGTTGATTCCGATATTCGCCCTTGTGCTACACGAGGCTGCGGTCCGGCAGCTTGCGCTCCGTGTCTTTGCCGGGACTTTGGCCGTAGTACTCGCACTCTCCTACCTGATCGGGGCCGGACTCCTGCCGCCTGTGCGCCCGCTGCTGGGAGATCCAGGCAATCCCGTCGTATTCAAGCTTCATATTACCCACAGTATCCTGATGGCATACGGCGCGTTCCTGTTCGCCAGTCTTGCCATTCGTGCCGCCGCACGCGCAGAACGCTTCGCGTGGAGCGCCCTTGCAATACTGGCGGTGATCAACGTGCTCTTTATGGTTCAGGGGCGAACCGGATATCTGGTCCTTGCGGCACTCATCTGCCTATATCTATACGGATGCATGAAGTGGCGTGGCCTGGTCCTCGCGGTGCCACTGCTGGCAGCGTTATACGCCGCCGCCTATTTCGGGTCACCTGGATTCAGGGAGCGGACTGATCGCGCCGTAAGCGAGGCGCGCGCTTGGGAGCACGATACTCCGACCGAGGAATCCGTCGGGTTACGGCTCGAATTCGCGAAAACTTCACTCGCCATTATCGCCGATCATCCCGTGCTCGGCGTCGGTACCGGCGGCTTCTCCAAGGCCTACGCCGACAAGGTCAGGAATACGGCTTCGCCACCGACGCGCAACCCTCACAACGAGTATCTGCTTATCGCGGTACAAATCGGGCTGATCGGTGTTGCGGCAATGCTCTACCTCCTGTGGACGCAATGGCAGTACGCGCCGCGACTCGCGAGCGCAATCGAAGCCAATCTCGCGCGCGGGCTCGTGCTCACCGTTGCAGTTGGTTCGCTGTTCAACTCGCTGCTGCTCGACCATGCCGAGGGCCTGTTTTACGCTTGGCTCACCGGCTTGCTATATGCCGGACTAAAATCCGCGGATAGCAGGTAGTATGGATAATCCGTAATGGGTGAACAGTTCAGGCGATGTCCGATACCTGCACGCATTACCCACCGCGCATCACCCATCACAAATTCTGAATGAGCCTGTCGGTCATCATCATCGCGAAGGACGCCGAGGCCACCATCCGCCGCTGCCTGGAGTCGGTTGCCTGGGCTGACGAGATCATCGTGGTCGAGCACGGCAGCAGCGACCGTACCGCCGACATCTGCCGCGAGCTGGGCGCGAAGGTGCACCAGGCTCCCGACTGGCCCGGGTTCGGGCCACAGAAGAACCGCGCGCTCGATCTCGCCCGGGGCGACTGGGTACTTTCACTGGACACGGACGAGCACGTACCCCCCGAATTGCGTAGCGAAATCCAGTCGGCCGTCGCCAACCCGGGGGAAGCCGCGGCGTTCAGCATCCCGCGCCTGTCGAGTTATTGCGGGCGCTACCTGCGCCACGGCGGCTGGTGGCCCGATCGGGTCACTCGCCTGTTCCGCCGCGGCAGCGCCCGCTTCAGCGATGCCCGCGTGCACGAACGCGTGCAGGTGCACGGCGCGACGGGACTTTTGAATTCTCACCTCCTCCACGAGAGTTTCCGCGACCCGGCGCAGGTGCTGGAGAAAGTCAATCTCTACTCGAGCGAGGGCGCGCGCATGCTCGCCGATCGCGGGCGCAGGGCAGGCATCGGCACGGCCCTCGTCCACGGATTCTGGGCCTTCATTCGAATTTATTTTCTGAAGCGCGGCTTCCTCGATGGGCGGGAGGGGATCGCCAATGCGATCTCCACCGCCGAAGCCTCCTACTATCGCTACCTGAAGCTGATGTATCTCAACGAATCCGCGGATCGGTGATCGTCCAAGCATGACGCCTCCCCGGGCCCGCTACGCCCTGATCTACATCAACTGGGAGACGCCGCATCTCGTGGTCGAGGCGGTCCGGTCCGCGAGGTCGACGGTGTCAGATCCGGCGCTCCTCCGCGT
>DATIEU010000200.1:0-3054 GCA_035455565.1 Steroidobacteraceae bacterium
GGATCTTGACCGCGACGTCGCGGTTCAGCCTGGTATCGCGGGCGCGATACACCTGCCCCATGCCTCCCGCGCCCAGCGGCCCGCTGATGTCGAAGACGCCGAGTCTGGTTCCGGGAACGAGGGTCATCGGGCGGTTCACGCGCGGAGGGGGCCCGTGGCCACACCTCGAAAGAACGTGATCCGGCTGAAGCAGCAGTCGCGCATCGGCGCCGTCGGGCGGAGTGTACCATCCATCGAAACGCCTCCGTCCTGGCGCCCCGGGTCACAGCGCGGATGCGCGCCGCAACGCACTGCGCGGACAGGGCCCCCAATGCACGGTGCAGATGATCCGCCACGCCAACGGGCCTGTCAACGACGGAATGGACACACCCGTCCCGGTTCGCCGGCCGGGGTCGACCCGTGACGATGCTCACAGAGGGGGCGTACCCCTGGGCGTTCACGGCGTGGCGAGATCGTGCCCGACTGCGTCGGGGCCGAACGGCAGTGGTGGCGCACGTGAGCGCCGGGCCTGAGTCGGTGAAAACGGCGCGCCAGCGAGCCTGACGTACGCCGAGCGACCCCTCGGTCGGCGAAAAACACTTTCGGTCCGCCGCAGCGTCTCCAACGACCTGCGGTCGCCCAAGAAGCAGCCTCCTCGTTTGCTCGGACACACACACCGGTCCGGGCTTCTTCTCTGAGGATCTCGTGAAGTCCGAATGCTTAGTGGCGATTCGACACGGAACGTGACGCACTGCCCCGCATCCCTTCTACTGGGCGCCGTTCGTGGCGGTCGGTCCCCCTATCTCGATGTGCGCGATCTGACCACTTCGGAACGCGTCATTCCTCCGCACGTACTCTGCGTGAGACCTGCGACATGCTCGCGCTATCTCGAGATGGTGATCGTGTGCCGTTGCTGTCTCCGATCGGGATCACGATTCGAGGCTGGCTGGTAGACAAAGAGTCGTGCGTCACTGACACGACGGTGAAAGACACGCGTGCGGGCTCGCAACCGCCGGTACTTGCAGTTGTGGAGTGGCGCAGCATGATGGCAGCTGTCGGTTGACAAGCTGGTTCAGGTAACAGGGTTTCGACTCCGATCTCGCGAATCGATCACAGGCCTGGCCTTCCCGGCCAGCGCGAATCCAAAGTGAACAAGTGCACCATCCGCACTACCAACCTCGGCGTCAGGTCGCCCAGTTGACGGAATCCGCCTATCAGACCCCGACCCGGCTCGTGCGATCTCGGCGCCCCGGGTCACAGCCAAGTGTCGACCGTTCCGTAGAATGGGCGGTAGGCTGAATTTAAGAACGAATCAAGGCTCCGTCCATTCTCTTCCAGTCTTCACCAGGCCACCATATCGAGGCCCGATCAAAGTCAGCGCACGTCTGTCCTCGCGAGCCTTGGGAGTACTGGGCCAGCGAGACTTCTAGGCGGTGGAGATACGTCGACGGCTTCACCAGCGTCGATTGCGGTAACCGCGAGCACCATCGCTTCGGGAGGTAATGATGCATCTCACGAGACGCACAACCATCATGCCGGCAGTCACGGTCCTCGCCGCCCTCCTCGCGGTGCCGACCGCCGGCCAATCGCCGAGCTTCACGACGATCACGGGAGGAATTGGACCAGGCGCCCTATACGAAATCGCGATGCCAACAGCGGCATGGAACGGCGAGCTGGTCGTCTTCGCCCAAGGCATCGGTATACCCAGCGATCCGGTGGCCCCGCCGAACCCCGGCGCCTTGCGCGACACGCTCACCAGCCAGGGATTCGCTCTCGTCTACACGAGCCGTTCCATGAACGGTTACGGCGCATTGAAGGACGGTATGCAGCGGACCCACCAGCTGCGGGGAATCTTCACGGCAACGATCGGCCAGCCAACACGCGTGTACCTGGTAGGACGCTCGCTCGGCGCCTTGATCTCCATTATGCTCGCCGAACTCTTCCCCGGGCAATACGACGGCGTGCTGTCAGGCTGCGGCCTCCTGGGCGGCGGTGCGGAGGAGCTGAAGTACCTCGCCGATGCCTGGGTCTTGTTCGACTATTTCTTCCCGGGCGTGATTCCTGCCAACGGATTGAACGTCCCGCCTGATGTTAACTTCGACCCGGGCGGTCCGACGTACAACGCCGTGCTGGCGGCCTTGTCACAAGGGCTTCTCTCGCCAGGACAGCCGACGCTGCAGTTCGCCCGTACGGCGAAGCTGGCCGGCGCGACCGCCGGAGAAATCGTCGCGACGGGCATGAACGTGATCGGATTCACCATCATCCAGGGCAACACCCTGTTGGACACCACCCACGGGCACATGCCGTACGACAACAGCGCGACCGTGTACTCAGGATCGCAGGACGACGCGGCTCTGAACGCGGGGGTGGCACGCTACGTGTCCGATCCGCCGGCGGAGAACTACATGGAGCATTACTACACGCCCAGCGGAGATCTTCACATTCCCGTGCTGACCCTGCATACGACACGCGACCCGGTTGTCCCGATCTCTCACGAACAGATGTACGCGCAAGCGGTGCAGACCGCCGGTGCGACACCATATCTTTTGCAGCGTACTGTGAACGCATTCGGCCACTGCACCGGCACCGGCTTCCCCGCTGCCGAAACAGCGGCATTCTCCACGCTCGTTCAATGGGTGCACACTGGTGTGAAACCACAGAACTGAGGTAACGAGGAGACTGAGATCAGGAGACCTGAAGACAGGAAATCAGAAGACCAGGAGAGACTTGAAGTGGATCTACCTCCTGATCTCCTGACCTTCTGTTTCGGATCTCCTGAACTCTGTCGTTGCCTCCTGACCTTCGTCATCCAGATGCATCTTCCGCAGGAGTCCCAGAAAGCGCGGGTGGGAGCGGATCGGATCGAGGAACCTGTGGCTCTTGATAGGCATCATCCGCTGATCGCATTCGTCGACTGCCCGATCGAGCTTCATGAGAACGCGGCGTCTATCTCTCCGAGGCCAAGGTGGATCCACGCAAAGCTGGTCGGCGGCACGTATCCGTTCGCGGCCTTGCTGCGAAGGCGCATTCAAGGCCTTTATCTCATGAAGAAGGCGACACTCGACGCGTTCGAAA
>DATIEU010000201.1:0-7569 GCA_035455565.1 Steroidobacteraceae bacterium
GAGCAGCGCGAACAGGCCGGTGCTCAATTCGAGGGCGCGAGTCGAGCGCATGCGTTGTCTCCAGTTAATCACTCGGTTCTGAGCTCTACAGCAGGGCAGCGGTCAGCATGTAGTCGAGGATCAGCGTCACCACTGCGGAAATCACCACGGTGCGCGTGGTCGCGCGGCCGACACCCTCGGCCGTGGGGTTGGCATTGAAGCCTTCGTACACGGCGATCAGACTGCAGGCCACGCCGAACACACCGCTCTTGATCACGCCTTCCATCACGTCTTCGAGCTGGACGGTCGCGCGCATCTGCGACCAGAACTGGCCGGCGTCCACGCCCATGAGCTGCACACCCACGAGCTGCGCGCCGTAGATGCCGATGCCGCTGAAAATCGCAGCGAGCAGCGGCATGGCGATAACGCCACCAAGAAAGCGCGGCACGCACACCCGTCGCACCGGGTCGACCGCCATCATGTCCATGGCCGTGAGCTGATCGGTCGCGCGCATCAGGCCGAGCTCGGAAGCGAGCGCCGTGCCGGCGCGTCCCGAGAACAGCAACGCGGTTACCACCGGCCCCAGCTCCTTCAGCAGGCCCAGCGCGGCGGCGGTGCCGAGGGATTCTTCGGAACCGAAGCGTTGCAGCAGGTCGAAGCCCTGCAGGCCCAGCACCATGCCGACGAACAGTCCGCACAACATGATGATTACGAGCGACAGTGCACCCGCGTTGTACACCTGTTGCACGACGAGTCCGAAGCGCACCAGAGAGGCGGGCGTGTGCGCGAGCATCCGCCCGAAAAACAGCATCATTGCGCCCAGCGTCCGAACGCCGCGACGCAACGTGTACACGAGCTCGTTGACCAGCGTCATTTGCCCTTCGGGCGAGCAAGCAGCTGCTCGAAATAGTCAGGTGCCGGATAGTGGAACGGCACCGGCCCGTCGGCCAGGCCGCTCATGAATTGCTTGACCACCTCCGCCGAGCTCGCATGGAGCTCGTGCGGCGTGCCGAAAGCGGCCACCTTTCCTTCCGAGAGCAGATAGGTTTCGTCGGCGAGCACCGAGATCTCGCGCACATCGTGCGAAACCACGATGCTCGTTATGCCGAGCGCGTCGTTGAGCTGGCGCACCAGCCGCACGATGACTCCCATGGAGATCGGGTCGAGCCCGGCGAAGGGCTCGTCGTAGATCAGGAGTTGCGGATCCATCACGATCGCACGCGCGAGCGCCACTCGCCGTGCCATGCCGCCTGAGAGTTCCGCCGGGAAGAGTTGCGCCGCGCCGCGCAGACCGACGGCGTGCAGCTTGGTGAGCACTATGTTGCGTATCAGCGCTTCAGACAGATCGGTGTGCTCGCGGATCGGAAAGGCGACGTTCTCGTACACGTCCAGGTCCGTGAGCAGCGCACCGTTCTGGAACAACATGCCCATACGCCGCCGCAACGCATACAGCCACCGGCGGTCAAGGGTCGCGAGATCCTGACCGTTGACGACGATCGTGCCCTGGTCGGGGCGAATCTGGCCGGTAATCAGCCTGAGAAGCGTGGTCTTGCCCGTGCCGCTCGGGCCCATGATTGCGGTCACCAGCCCGCGACGAATGCGCAGGTTCACGCCGTCGAAGATCCGACGGCCGCTCACCGTGTAGGTGAGGTCGCGGACCTCGACGTAGTTTTCCCTTGCCGCGGCGCCGTTCGCGTCGGCGACGGCGTGCGCGTCCTGCGCGTCCTGCGCCATCAGGGGCGGGCGTTCACGCGGCGCTTTCGAGCGCAGCCGCGTAGCGGCCACTACGGGCCAGGCCGTTGAGCTTGGCGCGCTTGAAGAATGCTTTCTGCCCCGCCGCCACGTTGGCCGGGAGCCCCCGCCAGGCCTCGAGAACCGGTGCCTGCAACGCGCGCCCGTAGCTGAAGGAAACCTCCCACGGCAACGGGCCGAGCTGGTTGATGAGGCTCAGATGCTCGGTCGCTTCCTCAGGGCCCTGCCCGCCCGAGAGGAAGGCGATGCCAGGAACCGCGCTCGGGACGTTGCGCTTCAGACAGCGCACGGTCGCCTCGGCTACTTCCTCCGCGCTCGCGCGCTTCGCAGCCTTCATGCCCGAAATCACCATGTTGGGCTTGAGGACGATGCCCTCGAGCCGCACGCGGTGCACCTGCAGTTGCGCGAACACCGACTGCAGTGTGGCGTCCGTGACTTCCTCGCAGCGCTCGATACTGTGCGCGCCATCCATCAGCACCTCGGGCTCGACGATCGGAACGATGCGCGCTTCCTGGCACAGGGCGGCGTAGCGAGCCAGCGCGTGCGCGTTGGCAGCGATGCAGGTCTGCGTCGGAATGCCCGCCGCGATATCGATCACGGCCCGCCACTTGGCAAAACGGGCACCCAGCTTGTGGTATTCCGCGAGGCGATCGCGCAGGCCGTCGAGACCCTCCGTGATGGTCTCGCCGGGGAAGCCCGCCAGCGGCTTGGCGCCCGTATCGACCTTGATGCCGGGAATGATGCCATTGCGGGTGAGGTATTCGGGGAATGGCACGCCGTCGCGCGTCTTCTGACGCAGCGTCTCGTCGTAGAAGATGACGCCGCTGATGTAATCGGAGGCGCCTGGTGTCGTGAACAGCAGGTCCCGGTACGCCCGTCGGTTCTCCTCGGTCGACTCCAGCTTGATCTTGTCGAAACGCTTCTTGATCGTGCTGGTCGACTCGTCCGCCGCGAGAATGCCCTTGTCTTTGGCCACCATGCCGCGCGCGATGGTGTCCAGCTCGGTCGCCGCCATGCTGTCTTCCTCCGTTTGAAACCTGCGGGGCTCAGGCTCGCGTCGTAGCGCGCGAGGGCCGCCCGAAGGGCGCAGAAGGATAGCAGAACAAACCATCACTTGCCGTCCCGCCAAAGGCCCCAACTTCTCAGCGGAACCCCTATAGGACTAGAATAGTCCCAATTGAGTGGCCCGGACCCGCGAGGTCGGTGTGAACAGGAGATAGCCCCCGTGTTGCGCATCAGCAAGCTGACGGACTACGGCACCGTTATCCTCGCCTACCTGGCGGGCGCGCCTGATCGTCTGCACGCCGCGGCCGAAGTGGCCGAGCAGACGCGTCTGTCATTGCCGACAGTCAGCAAGCTGCTCAAGGCATTGCAGCGCGCCGGGCTCGTGACCTCGATGCGAGGGTCACATGGCGGTTATCAGCTGACACGGCCGGCGGGCGCGATCAGCGCGGCGGCAATTCTCGATGCGCTGGAGGGCCGTCCGGTCGCGATCACCGAGTGCAGCGGCAAGGACAGCCATTGCGGCATCGAGCACGTGTGCCGCGTGGGCCGCGCGTGGCAGCGCGTCAATCTCGCGATTCGCCGCACGCTCAGTGACATCAGCCTCGCCCAGCTCGCCGGCATCGACGCTGGACCCATCCGGGCACTCGAGGCAAACCTCGACTTCCGCGGCACCCGTTCATTGCCGCGGCTGGACCGCTGATGTCCTCGCAGACTCCTGATCTCGAAGCGCTGGTCGGCCAGAAGTACCGGCACGGCTTCGTCACGGACATTGAGGCGGATACCGTGCCGCCCGGCCTCGACGAGGACGTGATCCGCCTCATTTCGCGCAAGAAGGGCGAGCCCGCGTTCCTGCTGGAGTGGCGGCTCAAGGCGTTCCGGCACTGGCTCACGATGCGCGAACCGCACTGGGCGCGCGTGAACTATGGGCCGATCGACTACCAGGCGATTTCCTATTACTCCGCGCCACGCTCGAATACCGATGGACCGAAGAGTCTCGAGGAGGTCGACCCGAAACTCCTCGAAACGTACGCGAAGCTCGGCATTCCGTTGCACGAGCGTGCGCGCCTCGCGGGCGTGGCCGTCGATGCGGTGTTCGACAGCGTCTCGGTGGCGACGACGTTCAAGGAGCGCCTGCAGCAGGCCGGCGTCATCTTCTGCCCGTTCTCGGAAGCGGTGCAGTCGCACCCTGCCCTGGTCGAGCAATACCTGGGCACGGTGGTGCCCTACACCGACAATTTCTTCGCCACGCTCAACTCCGCGGTCTTCACTGATGGCTCTTTCGTGTACGTGCCCAAGGGGGTGCGCTGCCCGATGGAGCTCTCGACCTACTTCCGCATCAACGCCGCCAAGACCGGTCAGTTCGAGCGCACGCTCATCATCGCCGACGCCGGCAGCCACGTGAGCTACCTCGAGGGTTGCACTGCGCCGATGCGCGATGAGAACCAGCTCCATGCCGCGGTGGTCGAGCTGATCGCACTCGACGACGCGCGCATCAAGTACTCCACGGTGCAGAACTGGTACCCGGGCGACGAGCACGGCCGCGGCGGCATCTTCAACTTCGTCACCAAGCGGGGCGAGTGCCGCGGCCGCAATTCGCACATTTCCTGGACACAGGTGGAAACGGGCTCCGCGATCACCTGGAAATACCCGAGCTGCATCCTGACCGGCGAGAACTCGGTGGGCGAGTTCTATTCGGTCGCGGTCACCAACAATTACCAGCAGGCGGATACCGGCACCAAAATGATCCACATCGGGCGCAACACCCGCTCGACGATCGTCTCCAAGGGCATCTCCGCGGGCCACGGGCAGAACACGTATCGCGGCCTGGTGAAGGTCCTGCCGAGCGCCGCCGACGCGCGCAATTTCACCCAGTGCGATTCGCTGCTGCTCGGCCGCGAGTGCGGCGCGCACACCTTCCCATACGTCGAAGTGCGCAACGCCACGGCGACGGCCGAGCACGAGGCGACCACCTCGCGCATTGGCGACGACCAGTTGTTCTATTGCCTGCAGCGCGGGCTGACGGAAGAGGACGCGGTCAACATGATCGTGAGCGGATTCTGCAAGACGGTTTTCAAGGAGCTGCCGATGGAGTTCGCCGTGGAAGCGCAGAACCTCCTGAGCGTGAGCCTCGAAGGAGCGGTGGGCTGATGAGCGACGTACTGCTCAGGATCCGCAATCTCACGGTCGTTGCCGGTGACAAGACGGTGCTCAAGGGGCTCGACCTCGAGCTGCCGCGCGGCGAAGTGCACGCCATCATGGGCCCGAACGGATCGGGTAAGAGCACGCTCGCGCAAGTGCTCGCCGGTCGCAGCGACTACGGCGTCGTGAGTGGCGAGGTCACCTACCAGGGCCGCGACCTGCTCGCGATGCCTCCCGAGGAGCGCGCCCGCGCCGGCCTCTTCCTCGGGTTCCAGTACCCGGTCGAGATCCCGGGCGTGAACAACGTGTATCTGCTCAAGGCCGCTCTAAACGCGCAGCGCAAGGCGCGCGGTGAGCCGGAAGTGGATGCGTTCGACTTTCTGGAGCTGGTGCGCGACAAGATGAAGCTGATGCACATGGACGAAGCGTTCCTCGGCCGCGGCGTCAACGAGGGCTTCTCGGGCGGCGAGAAGAAGCGCAACGAGATCCTGCAGATGCTGGTGCTGGAGCCCACGCTCGCGATCCTCGACGAAACCGACTCCGGCCTCGACATCGATGCACTCAAGGTCGTGGCGCGCGGCATAGAGTCGCGGCGCGGACCCGAGCGCTCGATCCTCGTGGTCACGCACTACCAGCGCCTGCTCGAATACGTGGTGCCCGACCGCGTGCACGTGCTGAGCGACGGGCAGATCATCCGCAGCGGCGATCGCACGCTCGCGCTCGAGCTCGAAAAGCGCGGCTACGATTGGTTGCGTCCGGAGGCGGCGCGCGCGTGAACGTTGTCGCTCCGGTAAGCAACCCGCTGCGCGATTTCGCGCAGGCGCACAGCCGTCTCGCGCGCAGCCTGCCGGGCGGCCTCGCCTGGCAGGCGCGTCGCGCGCAGGCCCTCGAGCGATTCGCACAACTGGGCTTGCCCACCGCGCGCGATGAGGGCTGGAAATACACACCCGTCAGGCTCCTCGAAAAATGGCTGCTCAGGAGCGACGGCCCCGAGACCGCGGCGGTCGCGACGGATGCCGTTCAATCGCATCGCCTGGCCCTGGAAGGCGTGCCGACGCTGGTGTTTCACAACGGGCGCCTGATGCCGTCATTGTCGGATGCGCTTCCCATCGAAGCCGCGGTCCGCTGCCGGCCGCTGGCGGAATGCCTGGAGCAGGCTCCGACATCGATGCTCGAGCGTATCGAAGTACCGGGCGATGGGGGCGATGAGCGCCTGCCGCTCCTCAACCTCGCGATGCTGGCGGACGGCCTGCACGTGAGCGCTGAGGCCAATGCGAGCGCTACGACGCTGCAGCTCTTGTTCCTCTATTCAGGCGCGAGCGGTAGCGTCCATCCGCGCATCGTGGTCGATGTCGGCGCGAATGCGGGCCTGCAACTCATCGAGCATCACGTTGCACTGGAGCCCGTGGAGTCGGCGAGCAATTGCGTCACCGACATCCGCCTGGCAGCGCACGCACGCCTGAAGCACATCCTGCTGGTTGAGGGAGGCGCGCGCGGCATTGTGCTCAACACACTGCTCACGCGGCAGGCCGAGGGCAGCCAACTGGGTACGCACCGCGTGCTGCTGAGCGGGTTGCTGAGCCGGGCGAGTCTCTGCGCCGCGCTATCGGGCGAACGCAGCGAGATCGAAGCCAACAGCCTGCTGCTCGCCGACGGACGCGAGCATCTCGAGATTCACAGCGTCATCGGCCACCGCGCGGCCGCCACCCACAGTGTGGAACGCTTCCGCGGGATCGCGGACGCGAGTGCCCGCGGCGTGTTCAACGGCCGCATCGTCGTGCACCCCGGAGCACCGAAGAGCGAATCGCAACAGTCGAGTCGCACCCTGCTCCTCTCGGAGCAGGCCGAGATCGATGCCCGTCCGCAGCTCGAGATCCTCACCGACGACGTGAAGTGCAGCCACGGCGCCACGACCGGCCAGCTCGACGAGAACGTGCTCTTCTACCTGCTGTCACGCGGCCTCGACCCGCAGACGGCGCGCGCGCTGCTCATCCACGCCTTCCTCGGCGACGTGCTCGCGCGGGTCGGCCTCGAACCCCTGCGCCGGCACCTCGAGCAGCGCATTGCGCGCGCGCTTCCCCAGGCGCCACTCGGCGAGCTTGCATGAACCCAAGTGCTGCACCCGCGCGCGTCGCCTCCGCCGCTGCTCCGTTTGACGTCGAGCGCATCCGTCGCGACTTTCCGATTCTGAGCCGTGAAGTCAACGGCCATCCACTCGCCTACCTCGACAACGCCGCTTCGGCGCAACGCCCGCAGGTGGTGATCGATGCCGAAGCGCATTACTACGCCGAGATTCACGCCAACGTGCATCGTGGCGTGCACACGCTGAGCCAGCGCGCCACCGAGGCTTTCGAGTCCGCCCGCGAGCGCGCGCGCGGCTTCATCAATGCGGCCTCCACGCACGAAACGATCTTCGTCCGCGGCACGACCGAGGCCATCAACCTGGTCGCACAGGCCTTCGCGCGCCCACGACTCGAGCCCGGCGACGAGATCCTGATCACCTGGCTCGAGCACCACTCGAATATCGTGCCGTGGCAACTACTGTGCGAGCAGACCGGCGCGCGCCTCAAAGTCGTGCCGATCAACGCAGCGGGCGAAGTCGAGCTCGCCGCGTTCGAGTCGCTGCTTTCCGCGAAGACGCGCCTGGTCGCGGTGGCGCACGTCTCGAATGCGCTCGGCACGGTGCTGCCGGTG
>DATIEU010000202.1:0-3229 GCA_035455565.1 Steroidobacteraceae bacterium
TGCTCCAGGCCGTCCGTTGCAGGGCCGCTACGAGCGTGCGGCGTTCGGCAGCGGCTCTGGCCACTTCGAGGTTGAGATCTAGCGAGTCGTCTGCGGCGTCGAAGCTCAGATCGCACGCCGTGATGAGATAGCCCTCGCACATCACTATGGCGCGGCGGACGCGGTTGAGCAGCTCGCGGACGTTGCCCGGCCACTCGTGTGTCTGCATGGCGCTGAGGGCCGGGCGGGTGAACCCCATGAGCCTGGCGCGCCGGTCGCCGGCGAAACGCTCGAGGAACGTACCAAGCAGTGTCTCGATATCTTCACGATGCTCGCGCAGCGGCGGCGTGCGGATTCGCAGCACATTGAGCCGGTAATACAGGTCCTCGCGGAAGCGTCCGTCCCTGACCGCCGCTTCGAGATCGACTTTGGTTGTTGCGATCACGCGCACGTCGATCTGGACTCGCTCGCGACCGCCGACCCGCTGAACGGTTTGCTCTTCGAGAAACCGCAGCAGCAGGGCCTGCAGGTCGAGATGCAGGTCGCCGATTTCATCGAGCAGGACCGTGCCACGGTCGGCAGCCTCGAAAAAGCCGGCCTTTTGCCGGCGCGCCTCGGTGAATGCGTTGCGCTCGAATCCGAACAGCTCGCCGTGAATCAGCGAGGGCGGCAGAGAGACGCAGCTGATCTCCACGAACGGCTGCTCGCGCCGACCTGAGAGCTCGTGGATCTCGCGCGCGAGGAGCCCCTTGCCGGTGCCACTTTCACCGGTGATGAGGACAGGCGCGTCCACCGCTGCCACCTTGTGAACGTCGCGACGCAGCGCCTGCATGACCGGTGCGTGGCCGACGAGCCGCGACGATTCGCTGGCGGCCCGGCGTGAGCTGTGCTGCCGCGCCAGTGCTGCCATCCCCGCGGCATGGCCGAGGGAGAACAGCACCCGCTCGCGCTCGAGCGGGGTTGTCAGGTAGTCCACACAATGGGCGGCGATGAATTCGCGCAACCCCTGCTCATTCACGAGCGCACGATCGAGTATGGCAAGCCAGGTGAGATGACCGAGGCGTTCGACAATCGACTGCTTGCGCTCGAGCGGACCACCCTCTCTCGTTCCCAGTACGACGATTCCCATCTGGCATTCAGCCAGTGCGGGGAGATGGTTGGCGGAGCTGAGAACGTCGCAGGGCACCGCCTGCCAGCCATTCTCCAGGAGGATGCGGGACAGGGCGCCATCAAGGCGGCCTGCATAGACACATGCGACTCTGCGTTCGCTCATCGAGTCCCCGTGCCCGGAGACACTCGCCTGACTTATCCCAGTCGATTCGTCCGATGCCGTGCTTCGCTCAGGCGCGCACGGAGCTTGTTGTTCTCGTCGACACCTGGCGCGCGACCCTTCGGATTGTGTGCCATGGCGTGCCGTCTCGCTCGTGAGACAAGCTAGCACACTTTCTGTGATGCCCCCAGTTCGCGCGGGTTATGTCGCCGCGAATCCGTGGCCGTGGAACGCTGCGTTGCGATTCAGAGTCGCGCGCGGAAAGTGTAAAGAAGTTCGACGTTGCAGTTGACCTGCACGACAGCGGCATTGCGCGCTGCGTCAGCGCTCATGGAATTCTAATCGTCCACTCACCCTGCGCTAACTCGCCACTGCCTAGGATGCTCGCGCAAGCGACCGGCGCTCACGGATTGCTCAGCCAGAATTCCAGAAAGCCGAGGGCGGCACGGCGCGCGTTGGGGGAACGAGTGCCTGGAAAGTGCCGCATTCTCGTGGTCGACGAAGAGGGATTGATGAGGGATGCCCTCTGCGCGCTGCTTGCCGGCGTCAAAGCGTGCGAGGTCATGGGCGCCGCATCGAACGGGCGTGACGCCCTCCTGGCGCTCGACGACCTGCGACCCGACGCCGTTATCGTCGACTTCACCGCCTCGATGACGCACGGGCCCGAGCTGATTACCGTGATGCGCGCGCATCAGCCGGACGTACGCGTGCTGGTGTTGACCTTCCGCAGCGAGCCTCATTTCGTCACCGCTACAGTGCGCGCTGGCGCCGACGGTTACGTATTGAAAAGCGATAGCGTCACTGAGTTGGCGGCTGCCATCCGCAGTCTTGCTGCAGGCAAGCGATACGTCAGCACCTCGATCCGCTCCCCGGTCCTCGACGGACAAACCAGGCTGTCGAGTGCGCCGCGCCGCGCGCAACGTGCCCCGCTGACGCAGCGCGAGCGCGAGGTCGTCAAGCTGATCGCGCAGGGATATCGCACGCGCGAGATCGCGCAGTCGCTGTCGCTCAGCCACAAGACGGTGGAGAAGCATCGCACCAACCTGATGCGCAAGCTCGGGTTGCGGACTGCTGCGGCAGTTGCTGCGTACGCAGTTGCCGATGGCTACTTAAGCCGTTGACCCCGAGCCCGCGGTCAGCGTTGACTCACGTGATCGACGAACTGTCGCAACGCCTCGCGCGCATCGGCCCACAGCTCGAAGACCTCGTCGCCTTCTCCGCGCACCAGATGCACGCTCAGATCGGTTGCGCCGCCCACGTGAGAGACGATCTCAACGTCGGCCGGGAAAAGCAGCGGCAGGGCGCTTCTCGCCGGTGATCGCGAGGGCAGGCGCGCGATGCCCAGCTCGCGCAGCGTGCGCGCCTCACGCACGAGGCGTATGGGGCGCCCGTCGGCCATCAAGATCAGCTCATCGTTTGTGCTCACGAGGGGATCGTCGTTGCCCCGCCGGTCGATGGTCGACCACACATAAGCAAACCAATAACAGGCGCGCGCCCCCGAGCGATTGATCTCCACCGGAACCAAGCTGATGTAGTCACGCGCATTCACTGCGAGCTCGGTGCGCTCGCGCGCAAAGACCAGCGTTTCGTTGCCGACGACGATGGTCGCCGCCGTGGTTTCATCGAGGTACTGGCGAACCCCGCCGGCGCTCAGAGAGGAAGTGGGGGAGAGTGCAGCAGTTGCTGCTGCGACGATCACCACCCACGCTGATCTGCGCACACACAACGTCACCTTGAGCTCCGAGCGCTAGAAGTTCATCCGGTAGCCGAGGCTGAAGTAAAAGCGATCGGTCTTCTCCTCGATCCCGTTCAAGTCCCGCCGGCCGATCTCGGCGCCGGCCTCGCACTCGAACAGAACGTACTTCTTCTGCAGCTCGAGTCGCAACATCGGCGTGTACAGCATCTGCTCGGAGCCATCGATGAAGAACTGGCGGCGGTCGACGCGCAACCGCGGTCCGAGCCGCCAATCGCCGCCAATCG
>DATIEU010000203.1:0-2745 GCA_035455565.1 Steroidobacteraceae bacterium
GTTGTTACCGCCATCAGGGACTTGCGCGCCGCGTATCTCGGCGCCGAGATCATCCTTGTGGTTCTTGCGGCCGGCATCATCGTCGAAGTGATGCGTGTGACCACTGGCACGGGACTCTAGCGCCTGCTTCCTGGCGAAAGCTGCGAGCTCGAGCGCACGAGAACTGCCAAAACGTTGGCACCGCGTCCGACGAGGGGCTGAGCGGCCCCTCGCTTGCGCGAACGCGCTCGACTATTCTCGCCAGACTTCGGATAAGCCGGGGAACAGGTGGGCCGGAGTCACAAATACACGCCCTTCGAGCGCTTGCTCGAGCTGATCACCAAGGTGCGGCCTGGTGAAGGCCGTACCGTCGCACTGTTCGGCGCCCACATCTTCCTGATCCTGTTTTCCTACTACCTGTTCAAGGCAGCGCGCGAGGGGTTGCTGCTCGCCAGGTTGTCCGCCGCTGACGCGAGTTACGCGACCGCGATCACTGCGACCCTGCTGATGTTCATCGTCCCGCTCTATGGCCAGGTACGCCGGCGGTTGGACGGTCCACGGCTGGTGATCGGCGTGATCGCGTTCTTCGTCGTCTGCCTGGTAGCGTTCTGGGGCCTCGACCGGCTCGGAGTCCGGGTCGGGTTCGCATTCTTCGTGTTCGTCGGCATCTTCGCGGTGATGATGACGGCGCAGTTCTGGGCGCTCGCCGCTGACTCGTTCAATATCAAATCGGGACAGCGATTGTTCCCTGCCATCATGCTGGCCGCGCAAATCGGCGCGCTCTCAGGTACTGAGTTCGCCGAGTACTTCAGCGTTGCGATCGGGACGAACAATCTGTTGCTGGTGGGCGCGGCCATGCTGCTGGTGACGGCGCTCTTCACGCTGCCGATGCACGCCAGCGTCCCAGACGAGTCGCGCCACCTGCGACATGAAACCACGCAGCCTGTGCGTCGCATGTTCGGTGGCTTCGAGGTCATCGCACGCAGCCGCTACCTGATACTGATCGCGCTCATGATCGTGCTCATCAACTGGATAAGCTCGACCGGCGACTTCATTCACCGCGGCCTGGTCAAGGCGCACTTCGCCGAGGTGGCGAGTGCCGGATCCGCGCCCGGGAGCCAGCAAGACCTGATCAGCGCCTACTTCGGCAACTTCCAGTTCTGGTTCGTGCTGGTGGGTCTGTTGTTGCAGACATTGGTGGTGGGACGGCTGTTCCGCTGGCTCGGAGTCGCGACAACGCTGCTCATCCCGCCGCTGGTTTCCCTGTTTGGCTACGGCCTGTTCGGTTTCCTGCCGATCCTTACCACGATCCGACTGGCGCGAATCATCGAAGCGGGCACCGAGTACTCGGTGACCAACACCTGCCGCCAGGCGTTGTTCCTGCCGACCGACCGGACGCAGACTTACGAGGGAAAGACCGCGATAGAGACGTTCTTCTGGCGCTTCGGCGACTTGCTGCAGGCCGGCGCAGTGTTCGTAGGCACGCAATACCTCTCGATGGGCGCTGCGAATTTTGCGCTGTTGAACGTGGTGCTCGCGGTAATTTGGACGCTGACCGCGCTCGCAATCGGCCGCGAGTATCGCCGACTCGCGCGCGAGAATCTGACCAACGCCGCGCCGTGCCTCACCCGCCCCATTCCGTATGTGGATTGCCGGCCGGGCGAGCGCTTTGAGCACGTACTGCCCACAGACCTGTTCGCTGACACGGACCCCGGCGACGTGCTCACGCTCTCAGCGCGGCTCGCCGACGGCAGGCCACTGCCCGGCTGGCTCCAGTTCGACGCGCTCCATGGGCGCTTCCATGCGCACGCCGTGGAGATCGCCGACGAGCAGCTGCACATCATGGTGACCGCAACTGATCATGACGGTTCGGCGGTGAGCGGGACGCTGGTGCTCCGCCGCGTGATCGTGCTCGGCTGAGCACGTCACTCAGGAAGGCCATCGCGTGATCAGCACCAACGAGAAGTTCACCGGGCAGACAGGCCAGTTCCCAAGGAAGCGACGGGCCGGGCTCCTGTTCTTTCTGCTGCTGTTGGTCTCTTCGGTAGTGCTGATTGCTGCCGCCGGCTGGCTCGACGGCAGTGACGCGTGGCGACATCCGCTGCTCTGGCTCGCAACGCTGGGCCAAGCCGAGGCACTGTCCCTGTTGAGCGGCGCAGCGCAGGTTCTCGCCGGCGTGCTCGCGATCCTGGTCACTGTCGTCGCCATCGTCCTCGAGCTCTCGGCGACACGCTACACGCATCGCGTCACCGCTCTTTTCGTGCGCGACCCCATCAATCTCGCGGTAATGGCCTTTTTTGTCGTGACGACGACACTTTGCATCTGGCTCGCTGTCGTCCTCACGGGAGAGGTGGGCGCGGCGCCCCTCATTCCGCGTGGCGGGTTCCTGCTTGCGATGATCATGATGACCGGCTGCCTGCTCGCGCTGCTTCCATACTTTGCGTACGTATTCCGTTTCGTCTCGCCGCACAGCGTCATCTCCCGCATCGGCGCCTACGCGCTCGCCCGGATAGGCCGCGCACATACGGGCGATGTGGACGCGGCGAAGTACGCGGTGATCTCAGCAGTCGAGGACATCGAGGACGTGGCGCGTGGCGCCATGAAGAACAGCGACCGGGGCATCGCGATGGCAGCGGTCGAAGCGCTGGCGACGCTGCTCGCTGACGTGACCAATCTGCAGGCGAAGCTGCCGGACGCCTGGTTCCGTGTCGACGCAGCGGTCACCCACGATCCCGACTTCATTGCGATGGCGCCAATCGCCATAGA
>DATIEU010000204.1:0-2726 GCA_035455565.1 Steroidobacteraceae bacterium
CCGGGCGTCACGCACGTGAGCGACCAGAAGACCTACGAGCACCCTGGCGAGCCGCCGGTGCCGCTTACTGATTTGACGCGCGCACAGGGGGCGGACGCTGACCGATGATCGGTCGAGCGCCCAGAGCTGGCAGTCCCAGCCGCTTGCGGGCCGCGCGGCCCGAATGCTGGCGGCCCAGGATCAGGCGCAGCTTTTCGATTCGATTGCTGAGAATCAGCATCTCCAGCGCGCCGCCACGGCTACCCGGTGCCGGGCCCGAGTTCTCGAGCAGAATGCGCTCGCGATCGCTGACGCGCGACACCACCCGCAGCACCCGTTCGTACCATTGAGTCAGCTGGCCCTGCGACGGACGGCCGTTATCCATCAAGGCGACGCCCTCCCTGATACGCATCTCCAGCTCCTGTGCGATTACCTGGCGATCGATTCGCCTGCCGATAGCCAGCTGCAGCTGCGTGATGCGCGTTCGGGCCGCGAGCCACAACCGGTACGGTGCCAGCCCGAAGTTCCAGCAGAGCACGGCAACCACCCATAGCGCGCTCACTGCAACGCCCTTTGCGAAGGCCATCGGCAAGCCGGCGTGGGCCCACAGGTGGAGAACGAGCATCGTTGCCAGGCCGGGGGCGATCACTTCCACGACGGCGCGCCGTTTCCCGAAGTGGCTGCGCGTTGCGCGCCATGCGTTCAGCAGGCACGCGCGATTCCAGGAGCGATAGGCGCGCCACCTCAGCGCGGCCTCCCTGCGGACTTGTGGCGCGAGCACGTTCACATTGACCCGATCACGTTGATGAACACGCCCTGGTGAGTGAAGCTCAGGTCGGTGAGGTCTTCCGAGAAATCCGTGAAGTTGTAGCCGACGCCTGCCTTGATGTGCTCACCCAGGTAGCGATAGAGACCGACGAGCGCGCCGGCGCGCTGCTCATTGAGATCGAGCAGGTCGAGCATGCGGCCTTCAGCGAGTCCTTCCCAGTTCTCTCCCAGCCGCCAGTCGACACGCACGATCATGAGCTGTGCCTTGTTGTCGAAGAACTGCGGCTGCTCGCGCTCGAGGCTCACCAGGCCGATGCGATACGCGTACTTGGCACCGATCGACCAGTTGTCGCTGAGGTCGTACGTCAGGTCTACCGAGCCGATGTGGCTCTTCTGGATGAACTGTGCCGCCTCGCCCTGCGGCGTCACCTGATCCGTGGTGGGCACGTTGTAGAAGAAGGTGTACTTGGCGAGCGCGTTGAAGCGGTCGTGCAGCACCGGGCGATAGGCATAGCCGATGACGGCCTCGGTGTACCCGCCGTCGTAGAACTGCCCCTCAGAGCTGTCGCTGAACGAATGGTCGAGTTTGCCGACCAGGCGCCAGTCGGGCGTCATCTGCCACTTGAAGTTGTTCCTGAAGAGCCACGTCTCCCGGTCCATCATCGAGAGATCCAGCTGTTCGGTGTCATCGGAGCGGTATTCGATCGCGCTCGAGATCTGCAGCGTGTCGAGCGCGTAGCCAATGCGAATGCCGCCGGCCTGGCGCTCCGTGTCGGCCCCCGTCAGGCTGTCCCTCAGCGTGCCGACTTCCATGTTCGCGCCGATGTTCCAGCGCTCGTGCGCGGTCAGCGTCACGCCGGTCGCGTGCGTCAGGCCCGTCGCCAGGTCGCTGTCCTGGTAGCGCTCTTCGACATAGACGCTGCTGCTGTCCGATAGCCGCCGCTTCACGCCCGAGATCAGGTTGCCCCGCCGGATCAGCAGGCCGTCGTCCGAGCGCTCGTTCTCGAGCGCGTAGTTGAGATAGAGGTTGGTGCGCTCCGAGAGCAGGTAGTTGGTGCCCAGTTTGCCACCCGCTCCCGTATCGCCATCGGAAACCTCCATGTCCATGCGCAGCTGCTCGCCGAATGCGTAGGAGCCGCCCATGCCGAAGCGACCGTTGTCTTCGCGCGTTTCGCTCTTCGACAGCGTGTCCTGCATGAACGCATAGGTGCGCCAGGAAGCGACCGCAGCAAATTCCACTTGCACGACCGCATCGGTGCGCTCGCCCTCTTCCTGGGTGAGCGGCACGATTGGTGAGTTGTCCTCACGCAGCTCCTTCCTCACACCAGTGCTCACGTTCCAGCTGTCGCTCAGCTGGAACGCGAAGTCGAGCTCCTGGGCCGTGGTTTCGAGCCCCAGGTCCTGCACTTTCCGGTCGGCCTTGGCGTTCAGCTCGAAGCGTTCGCCCAGGGGCAGATGGAACGTGCCCCCGTAATGCTCGAGGTCGGTGAGCGTGGCGAGCCCGGGCGCCGAATAGCCGGCTTCGAGGTTTTGCGTGTAAAGCGTCACGCGCGCGTCGGGTCCGGAGAAGAAGTCGCCGAATCCCACGCTGAGATCCGCACGGTAACCATCGGCCTTCGCGCCGCTGAAAGACAGAGCATCGTCGCTGACGAAGCCGAAACCGCCATCATTGGAGTGTAGTGAGCTCGACACCAGGCCTTCACTCTGCCCCGTCTGCACTTTGAACCACGAGTTGGCGCTCTTCCGCAGAACCAGGTCCGCGCCGTGCAGACTACTGTCGCCCGCACCCTCCTCGCTGCTGCTCGCCGTCAGGCCGAGCTTGATGTAGTCGTTCACCCAGTAGTGACCCTGGCCGCCCGTCGTGAGCGCGTCGAGCTCCGTGAATCCAGGCGTGTACTCGTAACGCGCGACGAGATACGCCTCCTGTCCGCTCAACCCGTCGCTGCGCACCACGAGGTTGTCGTCCTCGGTCGAGGACA
>DATIEU010000205.1:0-4790 GCA_035455565.1 Steroidobacteraceae bacterium
ATCACGGGAGTAAGCGGCCGGTAACGCCGGAATGTGCCATGCGGGTCGCGGTCGAGCTCGGCCAGCGACACGACGATCGGCCGCGAGTATGCGGCGCCGCTCCCTGGCTCTGCCTCCGTGCCTGCGCTTCGTGTCCGTGACAGCTCCATTGGATTCTCCCTCGGCTACGGCCGGTCCAGGCGCAAGACTATGCGCGGGAGCACGGCCGCACACCTGACTTTGGTAAAGGCTCGCATGGGCGGACCGCTGGGTCGAGACAGAGTCAGTCGCCGGTCGAGCCCTGGCCTCTGGACGCCGCGAGCTGGCGCGCGTTGTCAGCTCGAATCCGTGCGTACCACGCGGCCAGGCGCGGATCGTCGCGTACGCTCGCGAAGGCTGGGTTGTCATCGCCCGGGTAGGGAATTCCGATGTAAGCGGAGCTCAGTATGCTGCGGTGACCCGCATCAAAAGCTCGATCCAGCGCGGCGAAGGCCGCATCCCGCTCATTCAGCAAGGCATGGACCTCGGCTCGCGCCACCCACCGCTGCGGCCTGCGCGCCGCAAGATCCCCGTCCAGCCAGTCGGCGAGCCGGCGCAGCAGCTGGTCCGCTTCGCGCGCTCGTCCGGACTGCCGCAGGGCGGTCGCGAGTGCGATCGCCGCGTCGCAGTTGTTAATGCTGATCGGCTCGCCCGCCAGCTCCGGTGATCGCCCGAGCAGGATGGCCGTCGAGCGCTGCGGCTGACCGACCAGCAGCTCGAGATGTGACGCCATGAGGGAATACCAGGGATCACCGATGAAGCGGTCCAAGCCGCTCCTGAAGATCTGGACCGCGTGCGGATACTGACGATCGAGGCTCAGGCGTACGGCGTCGGCTGCGAGGTCGAACATCGCGACCGCGCCCGTCTGCGGTTCCCACTTGGCTGCGGCCCGGTCACCGAGCTCGACATTGATGATGTAGAGGCTCGCGGCTCCAAACGTATCCGGTTCGAGCTCATAGGCGGCCGCGTAGCGCGCACGCGCCTCGGCCAGGTGGCCCGAGCGATACTCGAGGTCGCCGGCCGTGCGATAGGCGCCGGCAAAATCCGGATAACGATCGATCACCTCCTGGATGCGCTCGCGGGCCTTGGCGTATTGACCCCGGTCGAAGTACACGTTGGCCAGAGTCAGCTGCGCCTGGCGCATCAGCGGATCGAGCGCGAGTGCGCGCTCGAGCGCACGCATCGCCGCGTCGGGATCCTGTTCTTCGATGATGACGGCGTACCAGTGCTGCGCCTGCGCGTTCGTGGGGTCGAGCTCAATTGCACGGCGATAGTCCGCGATCGCGCGGTCGAGCGCCCGGGCCTCGCCGTGCCGGAAGTATCGGATCGTCGCCACATTGGCGCGCGACGTATAGGCTTCGCTCGAGCCGGGATCGAGCTCCAGCGCGCGTGCAACCGCCCGTTCGGCCGCCTGCTCGCCGGTGTCGAGCTCCTGCAGATGGTTGTTGATGAGCAGGAAGTAGGTATCGGCGAGACCCGAGTAGGCGCTCGCATACGAAGGGTCCAGCCCGATCGCATTTTCAAAGAGAGCCTTGGCGGCGCGCAGGTTGGGCAAACCGCGCTCACGCATGCGTCCGCGTGCAACCAGGTAGAGCCGATGCGCCTCGGCATTGCTCGTGCCGCGCTTGGCCAGGTGTGCTTCGTCTGTCGGCAGGAGCTCGACGCGCAGTTCATCGGCCACGGCGCGCGCGATCTCCTCCTGCACCGCAAAGATGTCCTGCGTGTCGCGATCGAAAGTGCGTGACCAGAGGTGAAAGCCGTCACTTGCCTTGATGAGCTGCGCCGTGATCCTGACCTTGGAACCCGCCCAGCGGACGCTCCCCTCGAGCAAATGGTTCACGCCGAGCGTCTCGGCGATCACCGCGGCCTTCTCATTCTTGCCCTTGAAATAGAAGGAGGACGTGCGGCCCGCGACCTTGAGGCCGTCGATTCCCGCGAGCACATTGAGCACCTCCTCGGACAAGCCGTCGACGAACGGCTCGTTGCCGGGCTCGCTGCTCATGTTCACGAACGGCAGCACCGCGACCGACGGTTGCGCGCCCTCGTTCACCGGAGACTCAACACTGCCGCGCCAATACCAGAACGCATCGGCGATGAGCGACAGGGCGACCACAGTTACCACGGCGACCAGGAGATGCCAGCGGCGTGGGTGACGAGCGAGTCTCCTGAAGAATGACGCCGGCTGTTCAGAGTCCTGCACCTCGTAAGCCGGTACGGGATCCGCGATATTCTTGACGTGCTTCGCGCCCACGAACCTGAACGTGGCGGCCAGCTTCTTTCTGACTTGTTCATGCACGGCGCCGGAGATCAGGATGCCGCCCGGCTCGGCGAGCGATTGCAGGCGTGCGGCGACGTTGACGCCATCGCCAAACAGCGCGCCATCCTCCTCGATGACGTCACCCAGGTTGATGCCGATGCGCAGCTGCATGCGCCGCTCGGGCGCGAGAGATCCGTTCTCCTGGGCGACGGCTGCCTGGATCGCCTGCGCGCAGCGCACGGCGTTCACCGCACTCGGAAACTGCGCCATGAGGCTATCGCCGACGCTGCCGAACTCGCGACCGTCGAAGTCCGTCACGAGACGCTCGAAGAGCGCGCGGCGGATCTTGAGTGCATCGAGGGTGGCGGGCTCGTCGGCACCCATCAGCCGGCTGTAGTCGACCACGTCGGCTGCCAGGATTGCAGCGACCTTGCGCGCGTGTTCAGCCACGGAACGCCCCATGTGTGCGAGCGATTGTAGCGCGTGGCAACAGCGGGGCAGAAAAGCAAACGGCGCCGGCCCTTGCGAGCCGGCGCCGCCTCATGTCAGCTCGATCTAGTCTTTCTTCAGTTCGTCGGCCGTTTCTTCGGCGCCTTCGCGCATCTCGTCTACGGCGTCGTCAACCTTGGTCGCGGGAGACTCCTCGCCGCGCTTCGCCGTATCGACCGCTTCGTCGACTTCCTCACCGAACTGCTCGACCGGGCCCTTCTTTTCGCAGGCCCCCACGGAGAGGGCAATCGCACAGATCAATGCGCTCCACAGCGTCGTTCGGATCATGCTCGTCCTCCGGTACCGCGCGCGATGTTCGCGCCGGTTTCGACTGAGCATCTTGGGTGCGGGGTTGTCAGCGGGGCGTCAGTTGCAGCCCCGACAGGCTGTAGGACGAACTCGCACGTCCCCTATTTCGGCCGTGGCGCACGGAGTTGCGCGTCCGGCTCGCGTCGCCCGCGGCGAATCATGCGCACGGCATTGACGAGGCTGCGCGCGGCGTTGCGCACCTCTTCGAACAATGCAGTGTCGCGGTCGAGCGCGTCATGGCTGGTGGCGTAGGGCTCGTAGTAGCCCACGTAGCGATCGAAGTTCGCTGCAGCACCCGCCGGCACGAGCTCCATGTCCGTGAGCCAATCGACCAGGGAGCGCCGTAGCGTATCCGCCCCTGCGGCGTCGCCATGAACGATGACGGAGAACGCACGTCCGGCGAGATGGCGTGGATAGTGCCAACCCTTGAGCTCGAGCGCCTTGGCGAGCTTCGGATCTTTCAGGTGCGTGGTGGTGGGATCCGGATTGCCGCCGTCTGCGCACACGAGTCGATCCATCATCAGCTTCAATCCGCTCGGCGCCTGGTACCAGTACACGGGTGTAACGATCATCACGCCATGCGCGGCAACCCAACGCGGATAGAGCTCGTTCATCCAGTCATTCACCTGGCCGAGCGCGTAATTCGGATAGCACGAGCACGGCCAGTGACAGAGCGGCATGGCGGTCGAGACGCAGGCCTTGCACGGCAGGATGACGCGACTGTACTCCGAGGTGAGCACGCTCAGGTCGAGGAGGTCGACTTCGAAGCGCCGCGCCTCGATCGTTCGTTTCGCGGCTTGTACCAGGCGATAGGTCTTCGACATTTCACCGGGACAGGTCTTGTCGTTGCGCGAAGCCGCGCAGATGAGCAGGACGCGCGAGCGTGAGCGGCGATTACGCTGCTTGCGTTGCGCTTTCAGAATATTGGCGCGCGCGTCGAGCCATGCCACCGGCAGCTGGTAGTCGGGCTCCGCGAACGCGGCACCCGCTCTGCGGCGGCGCGGGGACTTGCGGTATTCGAAGTGCGCCCCTGCGGCGATTTCGCGGATCCGCTCGAGCTCCGGGCGCAACGAATCAAACGCGGGATCGTAGAAACGCTCATCGAAGCGGCGCCGGAATTCCTCGTGGGAAATGGGCCACTTCCCTTGTCCCTTGCGAACCGCCGGCGTTCGGGGTGCACGGCGCTTGCTCGATCCGGAGCGGGGCATGACCTTCCCTTCGACGAATAAGGCCGCGCTACGTTCCCTCAGGCAAACGTGAGACGTCGCTGCAGTTCCCCGCGTATCAGCCACAGGCTCATTAATGCCTGCAACACGACGCTCGCCACGGACACGTACCAGAAGTGCTCGAGCCGCACCCAGGGCTGCGTCGAAAGCCAGAGTGCGGGTAGGCAGAAGGTCAGGATGCGCACGCCGCTGCTCAGCAACGCGGGCCAGGTGTTGCCGAGCGCCTGGAACACGCCCGAGCACGTAAAAATGATGCCGGTGCCGATGAAATTCCAGGAGACGATGCGCAGGTACTCGGAGCCCACTTCGACCACGCGCGGGTCGCTCGAAAATGCGCGGATCAGCAGCTCCGGATCCCAGTGGCAGATGACCGTGAGCGCCGCCATGATCACCGTGCTCACGAGTGCCGCCGTGCGGAACGTCTCGCGCACGCGGTCAGCACGACGCGCGCCGAAGTTCTGCCCCGCGATCGGCGAGGCGGCGAACGCGAC
>DATIEU010000206.1:0-2814 GCA_035455565.1 Steroidobacteraceae bacterium
CGCATACGAGATGGTGCACGGTGACGCGACGCGTGCGCTCGACCTCCTGCTCGCGATCATGCAGCGCGACCGCCGCTTCGAGGACGAGCTCAGTCGACGCAGTCTCCTGCATGCCTTCCGGCTGCTGGGAGACGCGGACGAGCGGGTCGCCGAATACCGGCGACGGATGACCCGGCTGCTCTACTGAGCGGCCTCGAGCCGCAGCTGCTCGGCCGTCTGTTCACCCAGGTAGCGCTGAATGCCGCGCCGCGCGGCATAGATCACCGGAATCATGACGATCGCGAGCGTCAGCTTGTAGGCGTAGTTCACCGTGCCGACCGCGAGGAACTGGTCCATCGGCCAGTGCTGCGGACCGAGCACGAAGGCGATATAGAGCACGATGAAGCTGTCGACGAGCTGCGAGACGGCAGTCGATCCGGTCGCGCGCAGCCACACCCAGCGTTCCCCGGTCGCCCGGCGGATGCGATGGAAGATCCCCACGTCGACGAGCTGCCCGATGAGAAACGCGGTGATCGATCCCGCGATGGTCCACATCCCTTGTCCGAAAATCGTCGCGAAAGCCGCCTGCATGTCGGGCACGCCGCGTTCTGTGCTGATGGTCACCCACCAGCCGGCAGGCGCGAGATGGATGGCGGCGTAAGCGGCCAAAAAAGCGTACGCGATCAGCACCACCGCCAGCCACGAAATGAAGCGTACCCCGCGTACGCCGTAGTACTCGTTGATGACGTCGGTCATCACGAACACGATCGGCCAGATCAGCACGCCCGCGGTGAAGCTGAGCGAGCCGCTCTGTCCGAACAGGTTCCAGTTGAAGGGCGCGAGGCCGAGCGTGTCCTCGAGTGCGAAAATCTTGATACCGACGAACTCGGCAATGAGCGCGTTGGCGATGAAGAAACCGGTGAGCGCGGTGAAGAGCCGCGTGGCCTTGCGATCAACGATTCGGGGCGATGGCGCTGCCGTTGGCACGGTCACCCGGGTCCGCTAGGGATGAGCGCGGCGCAGTATGCCTGCGCCGAGGCGGCTCTGCACAGAGCCGCTCCGGCTCGGCCGCCTGATGCTTTTCAGCGTTGTGCCTGGAAGTAACGTCGCAGGCACTCGAGCGCGTGCCGCTCCCAATCGCTCGCACGCTCGCCTTCGCTGCGTGCGTCGTGTAGCTCGCCGTGCCGTGCCGCGACCCGTTGCAGGGCTGTGCTCTCCCAGTCGCGTGTATCGACGCTTGACTGTCTCCCCTGCGAGGCGTCATTTGTCATAGTGTTGCCGCCTTGTTCTTCTTGTGCGGCGGACAGGTTAGGCACAGCCGCCGCGCGCGGCCATGCACCAGTTCACGGTCGGCAATCAGCGCTGCCGGGCCGCGCCCGGAATCTCGAGCGCAGCGACCGCACCGCGCGCGTCGCTGCGATTGTCGAGTCTCAACGTGCCACCGTGTCCCTCGATGATCTGCCGCGACAGGGCGAGTCCCACCCCGCTCCCTCCGGGCTTGGTGGTGAAGAAGGGCACGAACAGGTTATCGGGATTGGCGATGCCCGGGCCCGAATCGGTCACCGTGATGACGAGTCCGTCGTCCGAGCCGCGTGCGGTCACGACCACTTCGCCGCCACTCTCGCCTTGCGATTCGAGCGCGTTCTTCACCAGGTTGATCAGCGCCTGCTCGAGCTGATCCTCATCGACGAGCGCTTCGAGCCCGGCGTCGCTGCGCACTTCGATCGCGTGCACGCGATCGAGGCTCGCGACACGTGCCAGGAGCGGGGCGACCGGCACCCAGCGCGGCCGCGGCGGCGGCAGGCGCGCCAGCCGGCTGTACTGGGCCAGGAAACGGCTCAGGCTCTCGGTGCGATCCGCGATGACACCGGCTGCTTCGAGCATTTCCTCACGCCCGCCCCCGGCGCCCTGCTGCAACATGTCGCGCAACGTCTCGGCCAGCGAGCGGATGGGGGTGAGCGAATTGTTGACCTCGTGACCGATGACGCGGATCAGGCGTTGCCAGGCGAGCCGTTCCTCTTCGCGCAGTGCCTCGCGCACGTCGGCCACGATCAACAGGTGCTGCACCAGGCCGGACTCGCGGAAGGTGCCGTGCGTCACTTGCCAACGGCCACTGCGACCTGCGACCGCGCCAACCACCCGCGTCGGACGGGGGTCGTCGAGAAACTCGTCCAGTGCCAGATCGGCTGCGGTGCGTCCGAGTGCCCCGTGCGACTCGACGCCCAGCAACCGTGTCGCCGCTGGGTTGGCCAGCCTGAGCTCGTGTGCGCCGTCGAAGGCGAGCACCGCAACGTCGATCGCGCCCACCAGCTTGTCGAGCAGCGCTGTGGCTTCCATGGCGCGCAGCCGTTGCTCATGCAGCGTACGGCCGAGATCGTTGATCTCGCCGACCAGGTCGCCAAGCGCGTCGCCGCGCGCGGTGCGTCGGCCGCGCACCGTGTAATCGCCCGCCCGGTAACTTTCGACCACGTTGGCGAGCCCGCGCAGCGGCTGCACGATCGCCTCACGCAGCAGTGCAGCGATCCCGCTCACCAGCACGATCAATACCAGGATCAGGCAGGCGCGCAGGATGGGCGACAGGTCGAGCACGGCGAGCAGCGCAATGCCAAGAAGCGTCGCCGGCACGGCGAGCGCGATGGTGAACGCGGATATGCGACGCTCGAAGGGCCAGCGCACCCGGCGGCGCGCCCCCGGCGTCGCGAAGCTCGGGAGATGCGGCAGAGCCTCCCTAGACATCCGTGCGGATCCCCAGCTTCTCCATCCGCCGGTACATGGCGCTGCGCGACAGGCCGAGTGCCTGCGCGGCGGCGTTGGCGCTGCCCGCATGACGGCGCA
>DATIEU010000207.1:0-4882 GCA_035455565.1 Steroidobacteraceae bacterium
GCGCGCCACGTTGCGTGCGTGACGCACCAGCTCCTGGCTCTTGCGGTAAGGACCCGAGGCGTCGTGGTGGTCGAAGGGCGCGGTAGCGGCGTGGATGTCGTCCTCTTCGGTCGCTGCTCCCGCCAACAGCGACCAGAACACACCGGCGGCCACCCAAAGGAGTTTCCTTGCCTTCATGGTGAGTCCCCTTGATTCGTTGAATGTGATTGGATGCGGGCCCGGCTCCGGTGGAGGGAGCTCGCAGACTTTTGCACGACGGACGCGGACTCTACTCCTCCGGGCGGAGCGGTACACCCTCTTGGGGCGGGTGTTGATGCCGGGGTGGCTCAGACGTTGGACACGGCGTCGAAGGCTGCGAGAATCCCCACCGGGGTTTGGAAAAAATTACAGGAGTCGGGCCGATGATGGACGAAGCGGTGTTGCGCGTGCTCAAGGAGTACGACGCCCGGATCGAGCGTGAGCGCCCCTTCATGGAGAACCCGGGGCCCGAGCTGCGCAACCGGCGCGACGAGTTCCTGCTGGCTGTGGGCCCGGCGACCGCCACGATTCTCAACGTGCTGGCGAAGGGGATGAAGGCGAAGTCGATCCTCGAAATCGGGAGCTCCTACGGCTACTCGACCATTTTTCTCGCCGAGGCCGCCCGCGAAACGGGAGGCAAGGTCATCAGCCTCGAGCTGGTCGAGGACAAAGTGAAGTACGCGCGCGAGCGCCTGAGGCAGGCGGGGCTCGACACGTTCGTCGATTTCCGCATCGGCAGCGCGCTCGACACGCTGTCGCGGCTCGACGGGCCTTTCGACTTCGTGCTCGTCGACCTGTGGAAGGATCTCTACGTGCCGTGCCTCGAGCTCATCTACGACAAGCTTTCGCCGGGCGCGCTCGTGGCCGCGGACAACATGCTCTATCCGGAGATGGCGCGCGCCGATGCCGAGAAATATCAGCGCCGCGTGCGCGAGCTCGAGTTCGACACGTTGCTGTTGCCGGTGGGCAGCGGCGTCGAGCTGAGCCGGCGTCGCTGAACGATCTGATCACGCTGCGAGGCAGAACGTAAGGAGCCACCCGGCGCAGCGCACGCCGGATGGCTCCGCTCGTAACTACTCGTCGCGCAACGATCCTGTCGTCACGCCCGGCGCGAACCTGCCGGCTTGATCCGAGAACACAATCTCGACGCGGCGGTTCTGCTGGCGTCCCTCGGCGGTGCCGTTGTTAGCTACTGGGTAGCCCTCACCGCGCCCGATGACTTCGAACCGGTCCGACGCGATACCGCGTGTCACGAGCTCCTCGGCGACAGCCTCCGCTCGGCGACGCGACAGATCCTCGTTGTAGGCTTCCGACCCTTGGCTGTCCGTGTGGCCTTCGATGATCAGGCGCGACTCGGGACTGCTCTCCAGGTACTTGGCGAGTCGATCGATGGCGACAGTGGCGCCCGGCTTGAGTGTCGCGGCAGCGGTATCAAAGAGCACGTCGCTCAGTGTCAGCACCATGCCGCGTTCGGTCTGCTTCGCCTGCAGCTCCGCGAGCGCTGCCCGGGCGCTGTCGGCTTCCTCCGATTTTGCCGCCGCAGTCAGCTCCGCTTCGGCCGCCCTCTGTCTTGCCATCTCCACTTCCTGGGTGCGGGCATCGAGCAATACCTTGGTGCGGTCGGCTTCGCCCTGGGCAACCAGCTCGCGTGACTCGGCTTCGTCGATGCGCGTCTGTCCGATCTCGGCATTTTGCTTGGCGAGATAGGCCAGGTGGGCGACCTGTTCCTCGGGTTCGCCCTTCTCGAGCGCCTCATCGGCGCGCTTCAGGTTATCCTGTGCAGCGCTCAGTTCTTTGCTCGCGACTTCCTGCGCGAGGGGCTCCTTTGAGAGTGCCTCGACCTTGCTGCGAGCTTCATCGAGCTGCGCCACGCGTTTCGGCTCGGACGCGCACGCCGCGAGAAACCCGAGCATCGCGATTGCAATGATGTGTCGGTAATTCATGGCGTACTCCTATCGCTGGCTCGTGCCGGGCTCGGGCTGGGGCGGAGTTGTCGTCGTCTCCGGCGTTGCCGTTTCCGGCCTGGGCGCGGTTTGGGCATCGGGCTTGGGCCCAGCCTCCTGGCGGAGCTGCTCGGTCGAGCGCCCGACTTCATCGGCCGCCTTTTTCGCTTCGCCGGTCGAAGCGCGCGCCGCGGCCAGCTCGGCATCGAGTGCGGCTTCTTCCGCGAGCTGGGTCGCCTGCTGGTGCTTGCCGTCGTCCGCGGCCTTGTTCGCGGACTGCAACTTGTTGCGCGCGGTTTCCAGGTCCGCAGCGGCGTAGCGCTGCGCGCCGGCCTTCTCGGCCTGCTCAATGAGGGTCTGCGCGCGAGTCAGCTGTTCAGTGGGGCGCTTGGGCTCGCCGCCGCATCCGGCTGTGAGCAGCGCGACCAGAACGCATGTAACGAATCCGTTGCGAAATGACATGATTGCCCTCCCGGGTCTCACCGTGTACCGGGATTTTGGAGCGCTCGGGCGGCGAAGCGCTGTCAGCAGCCCCGAGTAGCAAGGGGTAATCCGCTGCTGTTCAGGAGGTAGGAGCGCTCTGACCCGCAAGCGCCTGAAAACAATTGCGGAAGGGCGCGCGTGCCCCGTACGCTCGCGAGGCCGCTGCACGGGCGGCCTGAGCCTTCGAGGGCCCCATGAAGGTCTACGGCGCGGACGGCAAGGAGATGATGACCGTCAGCGCGATCGAGCGCGAAGGATCGGAGCTCGTCGTCAAGGGCAAGCTCTTCGGCACGATGCCGCTGAGCGCGCGGCTCAAGCCCGAGGATGCGCGCGCCGGCATGAAGCTCATGAGCTGGCGCACGCGCTGGTTTCTACTGACACTGCCGTTTCGGCGCGGCTAGGCGAGCGCTTCCATAAACGCGCGCGCGAACTCCGGCCCCTTCCCCGATTCCTCGTGCTTGAAATACACGTACACGTCTTTGCACCCGGCAGTCTGATCGCGCACCGTGTGCGCCCAGCGCTTGATATCGTCGGGCTGATACCCCTCGTCGCGTAATCTGAAGTAGCTGTAGTCCGCGGTGATCCTCACCGGCGTCGTGAGCTTCTCGCTGTCGGCGATACAGAGCGCGAGGTTGCGCGCCTTGAGCCGCGCATACACCTCTTCATCGAGCCACGAGCGATTGCGGAACTCGAACGCCGCGACCACGGTGGGCGGGAACGCCTGGAGGAAAGCATCGAACACTGCGAGATCGATTTTGAAGTTGGGCGGCAGCTGAAAGAGCAGGGCTCCGAGCTTGGGGCCGAGCGTCGCGGCGGTCTCGAGAAAAAACTGCAACCGCTCTGCACAATCGCGCAGGCGTGCGATGTGCGTGATGCGCTGGGGCGCCTTGAGCGTGAGCCTGAACCGCTCCGGCGTCGCGTGGTCCCACCCCTGCAGGATCTCCTTGTTCGGCGTGCGGTAGAACGTGTAGTTGATCTCGACGGTCGCGAGCCGCTCGGCGTAGTAGGGCAGCATCTTGGCCGCCGGCAGTTTCTCGGGGTAGAAGCTCCCCTTCCACTCAGGATAGTTGTACCCGGACGTGCCGACCCAGATGGCCATGATGCGTGATATTGCTGGAGAATAGCCCCGAGGCAAAGAACAAGTCCGGCCGCGGGTAAAACGATGGCCACGAAGCGCGCCCAACTCGACCGCTACCGCGAAAAGCGCACGTTCACGCGCACGCCCGAGCCCGGGCCCAAGGTCGTGAGCGGGCGCCACGGGCCGTTGATGTTCGTCATCCAGAAACACGCGGCGTCGCGATTGCATTACGACTTCCGTCTGGAGCTCGACGGCGTGCTCAAGTCGTGGGCGGTCCCCAAGGGCCCATCCGCCTCGCCCAGTGACAAGCGCATGGCGGTGGAAGTCGAGGATCACCCGTTCGATTACGGCTCGTTCGAGGGCGTGATTCCGGAGAGGCAGTACGGTGCGGGTAACGTCATCGTCTGGGATTGCGGCGTGTATTCGCCGGACGAGGACGATGAGTACTCCTTCGACGATCGGCGCGAGGCGGAGAAGCGCGTGCGCGTGGAGCTCAAGGCCGGGAAGTTGAGCCTCTTCATGCGCGGCGAAAAGGTGAAGGGCTCCTATACTCTTGTTCGCACGCGCACCACGAAGCAGTGGCTGCTCATCAAGCATCGCGATCGCTTCGCACAGAGCAACGACCTGCTGGCCCGCGCTCGCTCGGTCCTTTCCGGCTACACCGTCGAAGAGATGTCACCTGAGGCAAAGCTCGAGCGTCTCGACGCCGAACGTCTCGCACCAACCGGTCAGCCCGAGACGATGCCTAAGACGCTTCCTCCGATGCTCGCGGAAATCGGAGAGAACACGAAGACCAACGGCGCCTGGCGCTACGAACCCAAGCTCGACGGCTATCGCGTCATAGCTTTCGTCAACGAGGGCAAGGTGCGCCTGCAGTCCAGACGCGGGATCGACCTGACCGACGCGTTCCCGGAGATCACCACGGAACTCGCTACGCAAGCCGTCGAACACATGATCCTGGACGGCGAAATCATCGCGTACGCTTCCGACGGGCGTCAGTCGTTCAACGCGTTGCAGAATCGCGTGCAGCTCAAGACGGAAAAGCAGATCGCGGCCGCGCAACGCGAGACGCCGGTCGCCTACGTGTGCTTCGATCTCCTGCACTTCGCGGGTCTCAATCTGCGCAACGACCCGTACACCGATCGGCGCCGGTATCTCGCGCAGTGCCTCCTGCCCGGACCGCACGTGCAGCTGGTGCACACCTCCGATGACGCGGAGCGGCTTTACGAGGCCTCGATCGCCAACGGTTTCGAGGGCATCGTCGCCAAGCGCAAGAACAGCACCTACGTCCCCGGCAAGCGCACCAACGCCTGGCTCAAGATCAAGGCGGTCAACAGCTCGGAGTTCGTGGTCGGCGGCT